>JBFEPA010000015.1:0-15211 GCA_041550275.1 Thermoplasmata archaeon
ACAATTGCTATCCTAGGCAAGGAAGTCTATGTGCTAGAAGAGGGGGACAATGCCAAAGGTAAGAGAAGAGACCGAGCAAATCGAGAGATGCCCTGAATGCAACAGCGCCCATCTTGTCAGAGACTACGAACGCGGAGAACTTGTATGCGAGGATTGCGGCATAGTCCTCGACGATCAACTCATCGACCAGGGGCCCGAGTGGCGGGCTTTCGATGTCGAGCAGGGTGAGAAGCGCGCACGCACAGGCGCTCCGATGACATATACCATCCACGACAAGGGTCTGTCCACTGAGATATCCTGGAAGAACAAGGACTCGTACGGCAAGAGCATCCCGACGCGCAACCGGGCGCAGCTCTACAGACTCAGGAAGTGGCAGCGCAGGATCAGGGTGTCGAACGCCACCGAGCGCAACCTCGCGTTCGCGCTGAGCGAGCTCGACCGCATGGCCTCTTCGATGGGGCTCCCGCGCAACGTGCGGGAGACCGCCGCTATGACCTACCGCAAGGCGGTCAACAAGAACCTGATCAGGGGAAGGAGCATCGAGGGCGTTGTCGCGGCATCGCTCTATGCAGCTTGCCGGCAGTGCAACGTCCCGAGGACACTCGACGAAGTTGCGAACTCCTCCCGCGTGGGAAGAAAGGAGATAGGCCGCACTTACCGCTTCATGACGAGGGAGCTCAAGCTCAAGCTGATGCCGACGAAGCCTCAGGACTATGTATCGCGTTTCTGCTCGGAGCTGAAACTATCGGGAGAGGTCCAATCGAAGGCGACTGAGATACTGAAGGACGCCGCCAAGAAGGAGCTCACCTCCGGCAGGGGACCGACGGGCGTCGCCGCAGCGGCGATATACATATCGTCGATACTCTGCAACGAGCGCAGGACGCAGAGGGAGGTGGCGGACGTCGCAGGCGTGACAGAGGTCACCATCAGGAACCGATACAAGGAGCTCACTGAGAAGCTTGGCATAGAAGTGCAGCTCTGATGTGTATCCACCCATCCCAAACCCCCCAAACTCCAACATTTCTCTCACACTCTATCTCGTGTCCATAGGGCAGGTTTTTTAAGCAGACCGGGCGTTTTGCGGTCGGGGAAGGACCTTGATCAAGATAGGCATCAATGGCTTCGGAAGGATAGGAAGGAACGTCTACAGGGCGGCGCTTGGAAGCAACCGGATGGGCAAGGACTTCGACATCGTCGCCGTGAACGACATCGTCCCGGTCGACACGCTCGCATACCTGCTCAAGTACGACTCGGTCTACGGCAAGCTCGACACTGAGTGCGCGGTCGATGGGACAGGCGTCAAGACGGGAAAGCACCGGTTCGAAGCAACCCAGTGCAAGGACCTGGCCGAGATCCCCTGGAAGGAGCTAGGAGTGGATGTCGTCATCGAGTCAACGGGGCTGTTCACCGACAAGGAGCTGGCGGCGAAGCACCTGGCTGCGGGCGCACGCAAGGTCGTCATATCCGCACCTGCCAAGGGGGCGGATGTCACCGTCGTCCTCGGGGTGAACTTCGACGCGTACGACAAGGCGAAGCACAACGTCATCTCCATGGCATCTTGCACGACTGGCAGCCTGGCGCCTCCAGCGAAGGTGATCAACGACTCCTTCGGCATCGAGAAGGGGATGATGACTACGATTCACGCCTACACCGGCGATCAGAGGCTTATCGACACGCCGCACAAGGACCCCAGACGCGCAAGGGCGGCGGCGCTGTCTATCATACCCACGTCTACCGGCGCGGCAAAGGCCATAGGTGAGGTGGTTCCCGCGCTCAAAGGAAAGCTGAATGGGTTTGCGCTCAGGGTGCCGACTCCGGTAGGATCCATCACGGACCTCAGCGTCATGACCGGTAGCGAGGTCAGCGCCGAGGACATCAACGCGGCCCTCAAGAAGGCAGCGGACGGACCGATGCGGGGGATCATGGAGTTCAGCACTGACCCCATTGTCTCGTCGGACATCGTTGGTAACACGCACTCCAGCGTGATCGACTCGCCATTGACGATGGTCATCGGCGGCAAGGGCAACTTCGCTAAGATACTCTCGTGGTACGACAACGAATGGGGATACGCCAACAGGCTAGTCGACCTGGCGCCGAAGCTGCTTTAGGGGTCGCGTGACAAGGAATCCCAGAGCAACCTTCAATACCAGGGGAGACGTAGCTCAACGTCATGGTGTCATGTTACGATTGTGACCATTTCGGAACGCGCTGCAAGGGCATAGTCCCCCCGATGGAGTTTCGGGACCGCATCGACGAGTACTGTGAGAACTACAAGGTCGTTGACTGGCGGAAGGAGCTGTACAAACCCAGTGGCGAGTCGCGGATATGATGCCTCATGGCCGGTGACGCGTGAGACTCACATATTCCACGTCTTCTGATGAAACACGGCCGAGGAGTATATCCTTCCTCACGCCATGTGCGAGCCGCACGGCGCGGCTCACCTCGGGCCACATCGCCTTGTAGCGTTCTGGGACAGCGTGCACGAGGTATTTCGCATGGTTCTTATCGGGGTCGCCCTCATATGCCCTGAAATGAGAGCCGTACTTGAATCCCGTCTTGACGATGAGTCCCTTTCCTTTCAGGTCCTTGAACGCCGTCAGCCGCAGGTCGAAATCTGGCTGTAGCTTCCTTGCCCGCTTCATCAGGGTCTCGATGCCCACTGCCCTGTTGCTCTTGCCGTCCCTGATCTTGAGCGCGCCGAGCTCCATGAGGAACACGGCCTCTATCAGGGAGAGCTGCAGCAGATTGCCGATCATCTTGCCGAAGCAATGCTCTCGACGAAGCAGGTCGGTATCTTCCATGTCAGCGATAATCACCCTGTCGGCCATCACGATGCCATGCGCTTCGCGGTTCAGGCTGACTTTCTTGAGCCTGCCTGCGGGGGTGTGCCTGCGCACCTCGTAGTACGTGACGTCGCTCTCCTCATCGACGACCGCGAGCAGAAGGCGCTTCCGTATCTGGCTCGCGCGGTCTATATTGTCGAGCAGATCTCCGAGGTCGAACGTCGAGCGCTCTGATATGGCCGCGACCCACCACTTGCTGGCCGTCTTGTTCGGCGCGCCTCCTCTGGGAAAGACCCTGAAGTCGAGCGGCGGCTGGCCCATCTTGACGATGTAGCCGCGCTGTCTGAGCTCGCGGTACACTAGGTACCGTATCTCGAACCCCTCCGCTGCCTTGTGGGCGATGCGCAGCAGGTTCCCAGCGGTCAGCATGCTGCCGCGCTTCGATGTCACTTCCAACCTTCCGCTGTCCACAAGATAGGCAGCCTCCATAAGGCTGAGTTTCAGGCCACCTCCGGTCTGAGGCACGCCGTAGTAGCCCTTGTTGTGTATCTGGCTCGCCTCGGCCTGATCGGATATTGTGACCTCGTCGCCCTCAAGGAGACCTGACATCGGACGAGCGTATAGCGCTCGGTGGTTATTACTATAGCAGGATGATGCAGGCCTTCGCGCCGTCATAACGTTCAAGCGCAATCTTCATATAGAAGCGCTAACATATTTGGGGTTCGTGGGCAGACGCCCCGACAAGGAACGAAGCGATGGAGGTATGAAGAGATGATAAGGAGAAGAGACAGGCGAGACGAGCTCGCTCCCAGGAGCCACTGGGGACCGCTTTGGTCCGACCCTATGACCATGTTGAACGACATGGACAGGATATTTGACGATTTCAGAACGGACTGGGAGACCTTGTTCGTGCCGCCGAGGAACGTGCAGGGGACTCTGATCAGGCAGCCCCTTGTGGACATAACAGACGACGGGAAGGCGTACGTGTTGAAGGCGGAGGTCCCCGGGCTCAAGAAGGAGGACCTCAGCATCGAGGTCACGGAGAACGCCATAGAGATCTCGGGCGAGGCGAGTTCGGAGAAGGAAGAGGAAGACGAAGGGACCGGGTTCGTCAGGAGGGAGCGGCACTACGCGCGCTTCCAGAGGTCGCTGCCTTTCCCTGAGAAGATAGTCGCTGACAAGGTGGACGCACAACTGACCGACGGCGTCCTCACGGTTCGTGTTCCCAAGGCCGCTCCGCCTGAGAAGAAGGTGAAGAAGGTCGAGGTCAAGTAAGGTGCCGCGGACAGCCCTCGAAGGCTGATCCTGGCACTGCGAAACCCTTTCGGAAACCATACATGTGCCCTGCAGGTCGTTTGCAGGGGCCGAAGCCAAAAGGATATTGGTGCTTCAGATGTCGAAGAAGGACAAGATTCTCAGAGTCGTTCAGGCAAAATCTGCGGACGACGGCAAGGGCGTGGCTAGGATAGACCCTGCCCTGATGAAGATACTTGAGCTGACGCAGGGAGACATCGTTCTGATAGAGGGGACGAAGACGACGGCGGTGACGGTCTTCGATGGATACCCAGAGGACGAGAACCGAGGAATTATCAGGATAGATGGGACGATACGCAAGAACGCGGGCGCTGGGCTCGATGACAAGGTCGGCATACGGAAGGTCACGCCGAAGCCTGCCACGAAAGTCACGATGGCGCCAACGCAGCCAGTGAAGATACTTGGAGGGGAGGAGTACCTCATCCAGATACTCGAGGGAAGGCCCGTCGTTAAGGGGGACCTCCTCGAGGTCAACATCATGGGCAGGAAGTTCGACCTCGTCGTGCAGGGTCACCAGCCCAGCGCAGAGGCCGTTGTCATACAGAACTTCACTAAGATCAAGCTGAGCGAGAAGCCCGCCAAGGAGGAGCTCGCCAAGGGTCCCAAGGTCGCCTACGAGGACATCGGTGGCTTATCCGACGAGGTGGACAAGGTCAGGGAGATGATAGAACTCCCCCTACGGCATCCAGAACTGTTCGAGAAGCTTGGTGTAGACGCTCCTAAAGGCGTGCTTCTTCATGGCCCACCAGGCACGGGCAAGACTCTGCTCGCGAAGGCCGTTGCGTCGGAGACGAGCGCGAACTTCCAGTCAATAGGCGGCCCGGAGATAATGAGCAAGTTCTACGGCGAGAGCGAGGAGCGATTGAGGGAGATATTCAAGGAGGCGGCGGAGAACGCCCCCAGTATCATATTCATCGATGAAATTGATTCGATCGCGCCGAAGCGCGATGAGGTCACAGGCGAGACGGAGAGGCGCGTCGTCGCACAGCTGCTGGCGATAATGGACGGCCTGGAGGGGCGCGGGAAGGTCATTGTCATCGGCGCGACCAACAGGCCGAACGCACTAGACCCCGCGCTGAGGAGGCCCGGCAGATTCGACAGGGAGATAGAGATAGGAATCCCTGACAGGGAAGGGCGCCTCGAGATACTGCAGATACACACGCGCGGCATGCCACTTGCGGATGATGTCGACCTGCCGCAGATTGCCGCGATGACTCACGGCTACGTTGGCGCGGACCTGGCATCGCTTGCCAGGGAGGGCGCTATGCGCGCCTTGAGAGCGATACTGCCGACGATCGACCTTGAGGAGGAGACGATACCTGCTGAGGTGCTGAACAGCCTCCAGGTGACGATGGACAACCTGATGGATGCGTACAGGGAGATGCAGCCTTCGACGCTGAGGGAGGTCCTTCTCGAGAGTCCGAACGTGAAGTGGGAGGACATCGGTGGCCTGGAAGGTCCCAAACAGGAGCTGATGGAGACCGTCGAGTGGCCTCTCAAGTATGCAGGACTCTACAGGCACATGAACGCCGTCCCGCCGAAGGGAGTGCTCCTCTACGGCCCTCCGGGGACCGGCAAGACGCTCCTAGCAAAGGCTGTTGCCACGGAGAGTCAGGCGAATTTCATAAGCGTCAAGGGGCCGGAATTCCTGTCCAAGTGGGTGGGCGAGTCGGAGAAGGCGGTCAGGGAGACTTTCAGGAAGGCCCGTCAGGCAGCTCCTTGCGTGATATTCCTCGACGAGATAGACGCGATCGCCCCGGTCAGAGGCACCTCATCGGACTCGGGCGTCACTGAGCGGGTCATCAGCCAGCTTCTGACCGAGATGGACGGGCTGGAGGTGCTGCACAACGTGGTCGTGATAGCCGCCACCAACCGGCCGGACATAATCGACACGGCACTGCTGCGCCCAGGGAGGTTCGACCGACTGGTGTTCATCGCACCTCCGGACCTCGAGGCGAGGAAGGAGATACTGAGGATACACACCAGGGACAAGCCCCTTGCGGATGATGTCGACCTCGACAAGCTTGCCACCTCGATGACGAACTTCACAGGGGCGGAGATTGGTGCCGTCGCCAACGAGGCGGTCATGCTCGCCATACGCGACTACGTCCTCAGCGGAGGGGACGCCGACAGAGACGGTATGGACGATGTCAAAGTCGAAATGAAATACTTTGAGAAAGCTATGGAGAACGTACAGCCTATGAACGAAAGCGAACTGAGGAAGTACGAGCGACTCGGCCCCGACTCGATGTACAGGTAGCACGACGTGCCTCGGACTTACTGACGATCATGGACAAACCAAGGGCTAGGAAGCGGGCCGTTACGGCGACCAGGGAGCAGCTTATCCTCAGGGTCAGAGACGACCTGGCCAAGTGCGGATTCTTCCTGACGGAGCCGCACAACATACGCAGCGTGAGCTTCGATGTCATCGCCCGGAGAGACAGCCAGCTCATCGTGTTGAAGATACTGTCCAACATAGATTCTCTGTCGCAGGGCGATGCAGACGACCTGCGGGTGCTCGCCTCTGCGCTCGGAGCCAGCCCGATCATCATAGGCCTGCACTCGAGCGCGGCGGAGCTGGACGATGGCATACTCTATACGCGCTTCGGGCTGCCGATACTGTCCGAACGCTCGTTCGAGACGCTGATGATGGAGGGTGTACCGCCACTCGTCTACGCCGCCCCTGGCGGGCTGTACGTCCGTATCGACGGCGAGACGCTCAGGAGCGTCCGCGAGGCCAAGAGCATATCTTTGGGAACTCTCGCGGAGGCGGCGGGTGTCTCCAGGAAGGCCATACAGATGTACGAGACGGGAATGGGCGCCATGGTCGAGATAGCCGCCAGGATAGAGGAGTTCCTTGACGAGCCCATCGTCATCCCGCTGGACCCGTTCGAGTTCACAACCGAGATGGCGGTCAACATCAGAGAGTTGGAGGTCATCAGCGACGCCAACAAGGAGATATTCGACATGCTCCGCGAGATAGGCTACCTCGTGATGCCCACCAGACGCTGCCCGTTCGACGCGTTCGTTCGTGAGGAGGAACTGCTCCTTACGGGCATAGGCGGCGACGAGCGCATGGTTGAGAGGAAGGCGAGGGTCGTGGGCAACCTCTCCAGGGTGACGGAGAAGAAGTCCGTCATCATAGTCCAAAGGGACAGTCGCTTGAAGGCCATTGAGGGCACGCCGCTCGTGTCGAAGGACGAGCTGAGGAGAGCTGACCATTCCGAGGATCTCATGAGGTTGATAGTCCGACGCGAGAGGAGGCCCAAGGCTTGAGGGAGATTACGACCTTCTCGAACGACGATTCGAAGATCCACATACTGCCGGTTATCAAGGGGCTCGTATCAGAGATAGAGGAAGTCCAGAGAGCGTTCTCAGAGGTGAAGCCCGATGCGGTTGCGATCTCGCTCTCCAAGGAAGAGGTGGACGGGATAAGAAACCTTCCCGAGGACTACGAGCCGGAGCTGTCCAGATATGATGAGATATACATCCTCGGATTGAGCAGGTATGGAGAGGTCGCCGCTCCTCCTCCATGTTATGTCGCGGCCATCGAGACCGCGGACTCCGAAGGCATACCTGTCATCCCCATAGACATCGACGAGGCGAGCTATACCGAGCTGTACTGCGCCTCTGTGTCGGGAACCGCCCTGTTCAGGAACTCGACTAGAACTTGGTACCTTCGCAGGAAGCAGTTCGCAGCTGACACACCAGAGGAATATGTCCTCAGAATCGATCGAGCGTTCAACAACATGAGCGGCTTCAGGCGGATAGAGGAGGAGCGTTCGTCGTGGATGTCCAAGGAACTGCTGCGAGCATCGAGGCGCGCCCGATGCTTACTGGCAATAGTGGAGTACGAAAGAGCGCCCACGGTGTCCCACCTGATGGGAGACGACCTCCTGCGCCCCAGCCCCACTGACGAAGAATAGGGCTGGTGGAGTTTCAAGGGTTTGGGACGGTCTGACGAAGATACCCCGTCCCGCTAAGTGGCTACCAGGTTGTCGACGAGCAGGCAGGTCATGCCGCCGCGAACATCGGCTATGTTGAAGTCCGCCGTGATGTCCTTAACGACGTAATACCACCAGGCGCTCTCCTCGAATGTGTTCATGTTGAGGTACAATGCCACCTGCGAAGTGACCCCTTCCGAAATGGTCGTGTTGACAACGATTATGTCGGAATATCCGTCACCGTTCACGTCCTCCACCTGGAACAGTCGCGGAGAAGCCTGCGAAAGGATGTTCTCGATCGGGACTGCGTCCTGCGCCATCGTGCTGAAGAGGTATATCTCGTCGTCCCCCCGAGGGAAGAAGGTGGTGCTACTGTCGTACCACCCTGCGAGCGGGTCCCAATCATTCGCGCCCGCCCGCTTGTACACCTGCCACTCACCGATCCTTGAAGTGGGGGGGCCGGGCTCATTGTCCCTGGCCAGTATCACCTCGAGGTAGCCGTCGCTGGTTCCATCGATGTTACCTATCCGTATGCAGTCGTGCTTCTCACTGTTCGGTGTCGTGTCGAATATCGCTTCCGATACGTAGCCTCCAAATGTGTCAGTGATTATTGCCAGGTAGTCGATGTGAAGGATCTCCGTGACTCCGGTGGTGTCGGTTATGTTCTTGCTGTCAGTGACACGTATATACAGTGTCTTGCCAGCAACGGTCGGTGGCAACGGAGCCGTGAAATTCGCCATAGTTGTCTGCGAAGCTGGCACGTATATCAGCGGGGTGTACACAGAGTCGTCGACGGAGTACCATATGTTGAACCCTTCCGCGGGCGTGCCCCCATCAGCGCTGACCATAGCCCTCACCGTCAGCTGCTGATAGGGGTCGGTGTAGAGCTCCTCGGTCATCATATCAAGCCTAAGGGCCCACTTGGGATCCACGGTGTCGCTCTCTCCGATCTGAAGGGCATTACCGTAGAGCGTTCGCGTGGCATCAACATTATAGAGCAACACCTCACCAGCGTCTGGTATCAAATCTTGAGGAGTTGCCAACCGCTTCGCGGACGGTGTTTCGGCCGGCTCGTAGTACCACACCTTGGCGCCGTTCAGTGTGATATCGGTCGTCACGATGTCCGGGTAACCATCCAAATTGACATCGGCAATGTCGAAGTCCTTTATGGCAGTGGGGGACGATTCGTCTGGTATGTAGGCCAACACGCTATCCGGGTTCCACTCGGCCATGTCATAAATGTATATCCGTCCACCAGCAAGCACTATAAGGTCGGCCCTGCCATCTCCGGTCACGTCTTCGAGGACTATCTTGCTTACGTCGGCCGAGCCATAGTCCTTCCAGAGAGTTCCCGTGGCGCCGTATGTGTTGTTATAAATGACCAAGGTATTTGCATTCGTACAGTATGCGAAGTCGATATCCCTGTCTCCATTCGTATCACCACAGGCTATGCCGATGATTTCCGATTCGAGATCGTCGGTTGCTGGCCTCGTAATCTCGGAGGCCTCCTGCCAAGCCCCGAAAGTGTTCAGGCTGTTCTCGAGGTAGTAGAGGTTGTAGCTCTTGTATTGCCCCATCAGGAGGTCTTTGTCGCCGTCGCCGTCGAGGTCTCCGAGAGCCAGAGCGCTCACAGCATAGTTGTCGGCGGCGCTGGGAGCGTTCGAGTAATCGTACAGGGAACGCTTGGTGAAGAAGTTGTTGTTCTCGATGTAGTACAGATACTGCGGGTTGACGAAGTTCGTTGTGCCTGTCATGTATCCTGCTGCGCCCACGAAAAAGTCCGCCTTCGCTGACGATGTTCGCACGTAGATCATCGTCGAAAGGGAATAAACCCCTTCGTTGTCGTCTGAGAACCTGGAGATTTTGAGCGTGTAGGCATTTGTACCTCCGATCCAATTGTCGCCGTTGTTCAGTCTAAGGTCAATCCAGAACTCGTAGACGGGTTCGGTATCGTTGGCTTCCCAAGGAGATATCATATCTCCGGATGGGGGTGTTCCATGGAGCTGAGTGTCGCCTCTCATGTCGACTATCCTGATATCGTCGACTATTGGTGATGGGGAATCCGTCGCGTCCTGAACGTGGACCTTGACGTACACATGGCTAGCATCCGAGCTCATGAGGTCGAACGGAGCTGTCTTCGTGCCCCATTCCGTGGCGAAGTCGTCATCCTTGTATACCGATATCTCAGGCATGAAGGATATCGGGGATCCTTCCTCGCCGATAGTTATTCCCTTCACGACCTGGAAGACAGCCGTCGTCAGGCCCGAGCTCTTCAGGGAGATGGTGAGTGAGTAAGCGCTTGGGGGCAATCCCTCGGTGGAGAAGGTGGACTCGAAGATGAACGCTCCTCCCGAAGACGAGAACGGGTAGAACGGTTCTGCTGCGGAGCTGGAGTTCAGGTAGTTGGGCACGTACGTGATGCCCGTTCGCATGTCCACCATTGTGAGGCTGTTCGTGCTGTAGATGTTCGCAAGTCTGAGGCTGGCTACCCTTATGAATATAATCTCATCCTTCCAGAATGCCGTTGTCGCGTTGTCGATGTCGGCCATGCCATTGGCTGGCCTCTCCGGGTATATGCCGAAGCCTTGTCCATCGTTCATCCATGTGATGTAGCTAGGCAGCCCGCCCTCGAAAGGCTCGTTGATCTGGTAGAAGTCGATATCGGTCGGAAGCACGGTGACTGTCACCATGTAGCTCGACACCGTTTCATGACCGGCCTGGTCCCAAGCATGTATCTTCAACAATGTGCCATCGATGGCCGAGGCATTTCCGGTGATCAGGCCAAAATCGAACCTGAACCATCCATCGGAGGTGCTGGCTTCGTAAGTGTCCATCTCGGACCCGCCTGACGGAAGCGCGGACGAATCGAGGTACACACCGCTCGTACTGGAGTCCAGGTCGTTGTCGATGTCGATGACCTTAACAAAGAACGAGAACGTGTCGCCTTCCTTGATCACATCAGCGGTGATAGATTGGTTATTCGAATCCACGTACCTCTGAAGGATGATTGGTGGGCTCCCACCTGACCCGCCACTGACCTGGCTGGTCCACACCGCCGAGTTCTTATCCAAATCGATGACAGTAACGATGATCTCAGTCGAATCCGAATCTACCCCGATGCTCTTGGTCCAGTCGGACCCGGTCGTCCATTGGCTGAATGGAAAATCTGCGTCCTCGGAGAGTTTGTAGTAATGCGTGGCCGTCCCGGCCTCGATGAACACCGCGGTCTCGGCTGCGTCCAGAACGACGCCGCCCGCGTGGGTGATGGTCAGGGAGGCTGTCGTGGTGCCGTTTGTCTCGAAGGATACCGTCGCCGCGAAATCTGCTTTCGTGGTCATCTCAGGAACCGGGATTTGGTTCACGTAGGCCACTATGGCGCTGAACAGAATCACCGTGATCATGAGGATCAGAATGTTGCCGACGACTTCCGAAACACCGCGCCTATCCGACCTGAGACCTTTCTTGCACCGCTCGAAGTTCATTGAGTTCATCCTCCGGGGAGATGGATAACTCTGCTATCATCCGAAACATCGGTCTGGTGCGTATTTAAACGTGTTGCGGTCATTACCAGCTACCAGAAAGGGGTCATCTGCAGTGATTGGACAACCTACTGGCAAAGTCAAAACCAGCATGGTTATATAACGACATGGGCATTCCGCGAAATGATGCCGGGCCAGCTCAGCGTCAACGACCGCGTATTGCTACATCTTTCCAGATTCGCCACGGACACGCCTCCTGAGGAGTATCCTGCAGAGAGCACTCAGGTTGGCATCGCCGAGGGGGTGGGGATCTCGAGGACCCATGTCCCTCGGGCGGTGAAGACCCTTATCCGCGAAGGGCTCGTCGAGGAGTTCAGAGGGCGGGTCGCCGATAGAGACCGACGGATGAGCGTCTACGCGGTCACAACGGAAGGGTTTCGGAGAGCTGAGACGCTATGGGAAGAGGCTCGAGATTCCCAAGTCACCGTCATACGCGACGGGCAACGGACAGAGATGAAAGGAGTCGCACTAGAGGAAGCCGTTGGGAAGCGTCGAGCGATTGGCCTACTCTCACAGATGAGGGACGGCGCGGTCGAACTGTTAGAAAGGAAACGTCCCCCGGTGAGGCACCTATCGCACGCGCCCTTGCCCGACGAGTTCTTCGGCCGAACGGATGAGATGGAGGCGCTCGAGGCATTCCTCGAGTCGGATGCGTCCGTGATGGTGGTCCTGAGCGGGAAGGGCTTCGGCGCCACGAGCCTTGTACGACAGCTTGTGGAGAGGCGCGATTCGTTGGATGTGCTCTGGCAGACTGTGAGCGACCGAAACGACCCGGAGGAGCTCGCGGCGGCAATTGTCTCATTTGCCAACGAAATCGACCATGAAGCCTCAGACCTGGCATCCGCACTCATGACGCCGGACTCTCTGCTCGTGTTCGACGACTACCACTCAGTCGGAGACGAGGTTGTAGAATTCTTCTCTGAGATGGTCGCCGCCCTTGCTGACTGCAAGATGATGGTTATCGCCCGGGAGGACATCCCCGCCTACAGCTGGTTCTACCAGAGGAAACATGTGGACTCCGGTATCGTCCGTGAGATCCGCGTGAAAGGTCTGGACGAAGCGAGCGCGAAGAAGCTGCTTGGGAGCGCGGACATAGAGCCAGAGGCGTTCCGGAGGGTGTACCTTATGAGTCGCGGTCAGCCTGAGCTGCTGCGATTTCTAAGAGATGGGGACATGGACGGGCTGAGAAAGTCTTCGGTGTTCACCGCAGAGGAGATAAGATACCTCCTATTCCTCAGGGACCAGCGGGCATGACCGTCGCTCACCACTCGACGCCCTTTCTGCCGACGATGCCCTTCTCGAACGGGTGTTTGACCGTATCTATGAATGAGACGTAGTCAGCGTATTGCACGAACTCGTCCGGGGCGTTGCGTCCCGTCAGCACGACCTCGATGCCGTCGGACCGTGCCTCAAGGAGGTCGATTACTTCCTTCGCAGTGATTAGCCCGAAGAAGACGGCGACGTTCACCTCGTCGAGGATTAGCAAGTCACACCGACCCTTTGTCGCCTGGCCGAGGGCATGCTTGAGAGCTTTCTTGGCACTCCTCCTATCCTCCTCGGAGACCTTGTTGGCCCCCAAGAAGGTGCCGCTCCCGAACTGGGCGACGCGTATCTTCTTCAGCTGCTCCGCCGCGATGACCTCGCCTGTGCTGCCGCCGGTCTTCATGAACTGCACTATGCACACGCGCAGGCCGTGCCCCGCAGCTCGCATAGCCAGGCCGAAGGCAGCGGTTGTCTTCCCCTTGCCCGGGCCTGTAATCACGTGTACCCGCCCCAGCGGTGGGTCGTCAGCCATATGAAAGCATGAAGCGACAAGCTAATAGAAAAAGGAGCGTGTGAGACGCATGAGATCACCTGAATCGGATGCGTCTGGCGTTCTCGTCAGGAAGGGTGAACTCACGCTCGAGATAACCGAGCTGCTGCGTCTCGAGAGTTCTCGGGTCGACCGGCACAAGGAGGAACGCGCCGTTCATGGCGACCTCCTCGTTCGTTAGCTGTATGGCCTTCATCACAGGAGAAAAACCGTTCTCGGTAATCAGATACTCCAGACCATCCAGAAGTACCACTGAGCCTGCTGTCGCCTTGATGAAGTCGGATATCGTGCTGTGTATCTTCATCAAGCGCGTAGGCTCGAGGCTGAGGACACCGCTCGAAGCTTTGGTACTCTTGGCGATCCACATGATCGGGCAGTCGAGCGCGTGCGCCAGTTGCACTCTGCTCGGGTGCGTCCTCGTTATGATGAGCCCCCTTCTGCCCTCAGCAATGAGATTCCTGAACTCGCTGAAGGCCCTGGCCACGCCGTCGTCCGTGAACAGGTAGGATGTCCCCTCCTTGAGGGTGGGGGTCTCGCCGCCGGTCATGTCCCTTACTACCTCAGGCCAGCCTGAACTGCTAGCCCCTCATCGGTGATGTCGATGAGCTGTCGACCTGTCGTGTGCTTGGTTCCTCTCATCTTGAGCACCTCCAGGAACTTGCGCCTGACCTTCTCCTCCTCGGGGTACGACAGCACTATCACGCCGTCCACCATGTAGGATTCCTGGCTGTGCGAGATGTCGTCGTACGACATCTCAGCCGTGATTAGGACGAGGCTGTTGAACGCTTTCAGATAGGCGAAGAGCTCATGCATGAACTCTCTCGTCTCCCCTCGCCACTGGAGCAGATCCGTCATGGGGGTGATCGGGTCGATGACGATCCTGTCGGGCTGATACTGCTCTATCTTCTTCTTGATTATCTCGAGCATGTCGCTCGGGTTCTTGGCGATGCTTGGCCCCAAGTCTATGAAATTGACCATGCCCTTCTCGACGGCTTGCTGGTCATAGAATGAGAACGACGACAGGAATTTCTGAACCAACCATTGCGGCTCGGAAATCGCCGTGATGTAGAGGCCTTTCTCACCCTCGCGCGCGCCATAGAAGAGGCTCTGGACAGCAAGCGTGGTCTTGCCCGTCCCGGGCTCTCCCGCAACCAGAATCGCCGATGGGAATGGGAAGCCTTCCTGCAACATGCTGTCGAGGCCTGGTATGCCCGTTATCTTCCGAGTCAACTCACAGCACCTCCGCATCCAGGACGAACACGCACTTCTCATCCCCTTTGGAGAGGCACTTCCGCTCGTGGCAGTAGACGTCCTTGCCTGTCCTCTCCTCGAAGACCTTCGCGAGTATGCCTCTCAGTATGTGACAGTTGGGGGCGTCGCAACTCGAGGCCTCTATCGAGCCCGTAACAGTGACCACGTCGCCATCGAAATCGATGTCCGTGACCCAACCTTCGCGTATCAGAGCCTCGCGAACACGCGCGAAGTCCGAGCCTGACGCCTTGACGATCTTGTCGCCCATAATCCTGCCGCTCCTGTAGAACATGCCATGGGAGGCGAATGTCATCACGGTCTCGTAGAGGCCCTTTATCTCCACGAGCTCATCCTTTCGGACGTGTATTGCACGCTCTGGTTGCTCCATGAATACCACCTAACAATCGGATTGTCATCAATCTTCAAGTCGAGACTTATATCTTTTGGTCTCCGAGGTCGCCGTGGTTGCCAGACAGGTTAATCTACTCGGTCAGGCTAGAGGTCGGCCATGCTAGAGGTCGAGGTGAAGTTCCGATCGCCAGGAAATGACCGGGTCATCGAGGCCCT
>JBFEPA010000016.1:0-14691 GCA_041550275.1 Thermoplasmata archaeon
CATGGGTATGAGCACTTTATGGTCGAGTTCTGCCGCGATCTTGCGCAGAAACTCCTTGACGCTGATGAAGTCCAGTATAACGCCGTCCTTCCCGATACTCCCGAATATCGTCGCGTTGATGGCGTAGTCGTGCCCGTGCAGCCTGCCGCACCTGTAGTGTCCGGGTATGATGTGTGTCGCGGAGAATGTGATCTTTGAGCTCCAGCCGTTGATTTCCAGCCTCATCTTGTCAAGGTAGCTCAGGCGCACATAAAAAACCTTTCACGCCTGCTGTCCAGCGCCGCAGCCATGCTCGACCAGCCCAGCAGCGAGCAGCACAGGCTCCACGAAGTCCTCTTTCGCCCTGGAGGTGTCCACGAACACCGTCGGAAGGTTGAGCACCGGGGCGCCGTAGGCACGGCCTGAGCCGACGAAGTGCAGAGTCCTGAACATGAGGTTCCCTGCGACGCCATCTGGAGCGATTATGAGGTCGCTCTCCCTGACGGCCTTCTCAACCAGTATATGGTGGTGTTTCGCCTCGAGCCCGTCCTTCGACAGCGTGACAGAAATCTCCTCACCTTCGGACATGCTCCTGCGTATTCCTTCTCCCCTATGGCCATCCTCAGGCCGACCAGTCGACAGGACTCCGATCTTGGGACGCCATCCCACAGGCGAGAAGTACTCGACGGTGGCGCGTGCCAGTTCGAGCCTCTCGGCCATCGTGCGTCCTTCGTCTATCCCGACAGGCGTGAGCAGGAACGGCTTGCCATCGGACGAAACGAGCACTGCGGTCCTCATGATGTCGTTCACGCCGTACAACGCTTTGATGCCTTCGAGCACCACCGCAGAGCTGAGGATCCCTCTCACGCCAGCGTCGATGTCTCCATCGCGAAGCGCTTGGCAAAGGGCACCTGGGTCGTCGAACCCGACGAGGCGCGCCTTGCAGCCCCTGGCATGCAGTGCTTCAATGGTCTTCGACAGTTTGTCACCCGATGCACCAATGCCCACTCGAGCATCACATGCGCACCCGACCTCGAGGAGCCCGTCCAGATCGATCACGGCGGCCACCTATATGCTCAGAACTCGTCGTCTGTCATCTGGTCGAACGTGTAGTCGTCCCACTTCCTCACGCCGAGGACGATCTCAAGCTCATGCGGCGTCAGCAGGGGCCTGTCGTACATGGCGACATCATCTATCGCTATCCTGGGACACGCGGTCGACACATACGCGTCGAAGCCCAGCGCCTTGAGTTTGTCCGGGTCGAACTTGTCCATCAGTATGAGGCTCGCGTCCTTTCGCTTCCACCTCAACAGCTTACGCAGCTCCCTGGCCCTTCTGAGGCGCCTCTGGCCTACCTTCTCGCCGATGATTATGCCGAACGACCGCGCCTTCTCCGCTTTCTCAATCGCTGCGTGTCGCTGACGGAGCACCTTGTCCTTCGCCTGCTCGATCTCCCTGGGCTCTTCGAGGTTCGGGTCGAGCACTACTACCTTCTTGCCCGTTGCCAGGTGTACGCCGAGTCCGTGGAACGTCCCGCTTCCAATGAGCAGGTAGCTGTTGACTTCGTTGGCTATGGACAATGCGGTGGTGTAGTTGCACCCGAGTATCTCCCCCACGTGCGATATGCGAGTGTCGCCTTCGCCTATCTTCACCTTCATTCCCATGCTCTCCAGTCCCTCTATCGCGTCGTCGAGCTCCTCCAGATGCTGCGAGGTGGCTACGACCCCAACGGGCTCCTTAAGGAGGCCCACGGCCTTCTTGAGCTGCTCGTTCACGGGTATCCTCGACCGTGCGGGAACGAAGATGACTGGCTTGCTGTACCTTATGGCTGGTATTGGCGAGTGCCCGACATGCACCACCGCCTCGACCATCTCGAAGAGGGAAGATGGCACATCGCACGCACCGAAACAGGGCTCGGCCACGAGCATCACCTCGGCGCCGGCGTTGTTCTCGATGTCCTCAGCCAACTGATATGCCCTCTTCTTCATGCCCTCGGGGACTTGGAGGGCCACGATCCGCGCTTTCAGCCGCTTGATCTCGGCGATCGCGCTTGTTAGGTCGACGTCGTACATGATACGGCAGCCACACTAGACCCATGCTCTATGAAACACACGTGGCATGTGTCTAGTCATCTGTACCTACGACATTCGTAAAAAAACCTTGTGTGGAGATTGGTAGCTGCATAGCAAAGCTGTACATCGCCCTGACATCACTTCGCAGGTGCAGTGCCCCTCTCGACGATGATGTAGCACGGAGATGGCAGCTTCACTGCGGCGCGCTTCAGTGCCTGCTTCGCCGTTGCGAAGTGGTTCTGGGAGGTCTCGAGCGCGATGACCTCCTGGTCCCTGGCAACCCTCGCAGCCGTCCCGACTGGCTTGCCGAACGCGTGTCTCATACCCTCGGAGATACGGTCCGCGCCCGCGCCAGTCGCGATCTTGTTCTCCCTGAGCACGTTGTGTGGGTATATCTTGATCTTGAGGTAGTAGCTGGATTGGCCGACCTTCTTGCTGAGGAACCTGTTCGCGGAGATACGTGCCGCCTCGAGCGCTATGTGCCTTATCTGGCACTGCTCGACGACCCTCAGGCTCATGCGGACAGGGTAGTCCGCCTTGGTGCCATGCTCGAACTGGGTGATCCTGCACGCTGGAACGCCGCCCATGTACTCCCTGCGGCAGTACGCCTGACCTCTTATCTCTCGGTACATGCTGTTGGGCTTTCGGGACATGCTATCACCAGGTGCTAAACGAGCTTCAAGCCTGCGCAATAATGGTTGCTGTATTTAAATCTCACTGAGCCCCAGGAGGCCACCCCAGCCACAGCCACTTCGCAAGATGCACTCAAGAACCGTTTAATACCACGCGGGCGCATCAAGGGGCATATGGCTCGAAGGCATATGACCAAGAAGCAGGCGAGGGGACTCGCCGAGCAGCAGGTGGATAGGCTATTCGAGCTTGCAGAGCACGAGGCGCGCACAGGCAGGGACGACAGGGCCACAAGGTACGTGTCGCTCGCGATACGCGTCAGCGAGAGGTACAAGGTCCCCGCGAGGCATAAGAGGACGTACTGTCCTTCGTGTCATGCGTTCTTCGCTCCGCCGAGGAACGTCCGCGTACGCACAGGCGGGCAGAGGCTCTCCGTCAGCTGCCTTCGATGCGGCCGGGTACAGCGGTTTCCGATAGGTAGAAGCTGGAGTGGTTCGCCATGAGTAGATCAAAGGACACGCGCGCGCTCAGGTCAGAGGCGCAGGCTATCAAGCCGACCGTCCAGATTGGAAAGGACGGGCTCACGGAGCAGGTCGCGGAGGAGCTCAGGAAGCAGGTGAAGGCGAAAGGGCTCGTCAAGGTGCGCCTCAACCCTTCCTATCAGGTCGACGCCAAGAAGGCAGCCGTCGAGCTCTCCGAGGCGACATCGTCGGATGTTGTCGATGTCCGTGGGAGGACAGTCGTCCTCAGCCGGCGATGATGTATCTTAAAAATGCAGTTCATAGGGATATTACAGTGCATTTGGTGAGTAAAAGGAGTTGCAGCTGATGTTGGATGCGAGGTTGATCCGCGAGGAGGAACAGCTGGTACGGAAGGCGCTGTCGGACAGGAGGCATGACATGGCCGTCCTCGACGATTTCCTCGAGGCGGACGGACGGTGGCGTGCCCTGACCGATGAGGCCAACGCCCTGAGGAAGCGCAGGAACGAGGTCGCGGCACTGGTGCCCAGCCTGTCCGAGGGCGACAAGGCCGCGATGATCGAGGAGACGAAGTCCATCTCCCAGCGAATCAAGGAGATTGACAAGGAACTGGGCGCGTTGAACGCCAAGCGTGACGAGTGCCTTCTGAATCTCCCGAACATGCCCGATTCGAGCGTCCCTGTCGGCGACCAGGATGTTTGCGATGTCATCATCAGGGAATGGGGGTCGAAGAGCCATTTCGACTTCCAGCCACTGCCTCACTGGGAGATAGGCGAGAGGTTGGACATAATCGATTTCGACCGCGGGGCCAAGGTGGCAGGCACGGGCTTCTACGTCCTGAAGGGCGACGGTGCCAGGCTCGAGAGGGCGATGATAAACCTCATGTTGGACATACATCACGAGCAGGGCTACAGGGAGGTGTTCCCCCCTGCCATCATCAACAGGAAGAGCTGCGTCGGCACAGGGCAGCTGCCGAAGATGCAGGAAGACATGTACTGGATAGAGCGCGACGACCTGTGGCTGAACCCGACGGCCGAGGTCCCCGTGACCAACCTCTATGCCGATGAGATACTTGAGATGGATCAGTTGCCGATCCGCCACACTGCGTACCTTCCTTCATTTAGGCGGGAGGCGGGCAAGCACATCGAGACGAAGGGCGTAGCCCGCGTACACCAGTTCAATAAGGTCGAGCTGGTCAAGTTCGTGGTGCCAGAGACTTCGCCGGCCGAGCTGGAGACTCTGCTGGCAGACGCGGAAGCCGTCCTGCAGGCGCTGAAGCTTCCCTACCGTGTGAAGCTGCTCTGCACCGGCAGCGTGGGGTTCCACTCATCGAAGACATACGACTTAGAGGCCCACTCTCCGGGCATGGAGCAGTGGTTGGAGGTCTCCTCCTGCAGCGACTTCAAGAGCTTCCAGGCCAGGAGGGCGATGATCAAGTTCAGGAGGGAGCCCCACCTCAAGAGCGAGTTCGTCCATACATTGAACGGTTCCGGCATAGCCCTTGCCAGGACGTTCGCAGCAGTGCTGGAGAACTATCAGAACGCCGATGGCACGGTCACGGTCCCAGAGGTGCTGAGACCATACATGAAGGGCACCGAACTGCTGCAATGAGGGATGGGCGTATCGGCGGCATATGGCAAACGGCATTTTTCGAGGCCGTGAGAATCACCGCTGATTGCCACCTCTGCCCCTTTTAATACTCACGGCTTTGAATAGTTTATACAGACAGCCCAGAAGGAGTCGGACGAAGATGGTAGAGAACAGGGAATTCGCGTTGCTCGTTGGGAAGGCGTTCCTCAGGGAGTTGCAGACTGGCAACACCGAAGGTGCCATAGCCTTTGGCCGGGCGTTCCTTCTTGCCCTTGGAAACAAGGGTCCGGAGCCCTCGGACAGCGACGCAGCGGTCAATGGCAAAGGGCGCTCGCACGAGTTCATCCAGATCGAGTCGTAGGCATCCGATCAGCTTCTGAGCTCAGATGCCTTCGAGATCATGCCCTCCACGTTTGAGCACTTTCTTCAGCACGGGCGCGGAGACGATCGCTGTCGCCAGACCCATGAAGACGACGACTGAGTACAGGTCCACTCCGATTATTCCAGTCGATAATCCGTAATATGCTATCACCAGGGCGATTTCCAGCCTCGGTGCCATGCCCACGCCTATGGCTATCGAGTCCCACTTGCTCATGCCGCTCAGCCATGCGGGCAGGCCGCAGCCGACGACTTTTGTCGCGATGGCGACTATAGTGAGTGTCACGCCGAAGATGATGGTGTTCCATATCTCCCCCAGGTTGACCACGGTCCCCAACGACACGAAGAACAGGGGCACGAACAAAGCCTCGAGGTACTGAGTCCCTTTTCTTATGCCGTCCCTCAGGGCTGATCCAGCGAAGACGGTGCCTGCGACGAAGGCCCCGACTATACCGGATATGCCTATCAGCTCTCCGATGAAGGCGTATAGGAATGCGATGGCCAGCGCGAGCGTGAAACCGCTGAGGGGGAGCTTCCTCTTGTATCCCGTGATCTGTACCTGGAACACGAGCTTGACCAGGAATCTGGAACCTATCCAGGCGCCGGCGACGACGAAGACGACCGCCCCGATCACCAGCAGGGCCAGCTCCATTGCGTTGATCCCTCCGAACGACATGCCCTTGGCAGCCGATAGGACGATCATGCCGAGGATGTCATCGATCACGGCCGCCCCGACTATCGCATTGGACACATGCCCTCCAATCAGACCGAGATCCGCTATGACGCTAGCGGTAACGGCAACGCTGGTGGCCACGAGCGTCGCCCCTATGAAGACCGCTTCGATGTCGAATCCGAAGATGTATGCAAGGGAGAACCCCCCTACCCATGGGACGACGACACCACCTACGGCGATGCTGATGGATTTCTTGGTGTATATCTCCCGGAGGTCGCATTCGAGGCCGATCATGAACAGCAGTACGAGCGACCCGAGTTCGGCGAGCATCATTATCGACTCCGGGAGGCCGGAGACGGAGTCCTCTCCGAACGGGGTGATTATGCCCAGCAGGCTGGGGCCGATGACGACGCCGATGAGTATGTAGCCAATGACCTTCGGCTGCCCGAACCGGGCGAAAAGGAACCCCGCGAACAACGCCACGACTAGCAGGAATGTGAGCTCGAACCACACCGACTCGAGCAGCGCGTTGAAGCTGTCCATCAGGGATTGCGCAAAGGCGTCCATGTCGTTTCCCGACTCTGATAGCGGTTGCCCACTTATTTGTTTCGAAGGACTGCCAACAAGCGGTTCGGCCACGACCGCACGGGAGCGATGGCTCAGACGCCATAGGCTCGAGCGCGGACTAGCCAGATATCGATCAGGTCGCCAGATGACTTAACCAGTGTAGTCCCGGCGACTTCTCTGGGCACGCCTTCTATGCAGAGCCCGAAATCAACTGACCACGCACCCCAATCTCTTCCGGCCAATCTGCCTATCGCTGGGATATTCGGCGAAATGGCGACGAGCGCTGTGACCCTTCTATCGAGGTCGACTCGCGCCCCGAGCGCCGTCAGCATCTTTGGCATGCCAACGGTGAACAGCGCCTCGAACCTGATATGCAGATTCTCGAAGAACTTGTGAGGCTCCGGCGGGTACTCGACCGGGTTCCCCGCCCTGCCCAGGTTGACGATGTATGTTGCCAGGCTTTTAATCAGCCACTTCAGGAGTTCTGAGATAGCCTCGCCCTTGATGACGAACGACATCCTGAAGCCTGCCCCCGCGGAGCCTGTCGCATCGCTCAGGGTGACCTCGAGGTAGAACACCACCTCCTGGACGATGTCCTTGATTATGTCCAGGAGGTTGTCGACGAAGTGGACCAGCACCCTCTCGCCGAGGAGCTTGAGGAAGCCAATGGACGCGGACGCCTCCGCAGTCTTCGTTTCAGCGAACGCCTCCTTGAGCGCCTCGAACAGCGCTTTGACGATGTAGTCCGCCGTCGCGAGGAATGTGGGCACGCCGTTCGAGTCGGCTTTGGTGCACTGACGCAGCTCCCATTTCGGCCCGCCATCCCAGTTGCGCTGATGGCTCTTGAGGTCGTTCGAGACATCGCTCAGCATCGGTGTGAGGTCGACGACATCGCCGTTGGGGTCCATGAGCGATATGGAGTCTCCGTCGTTGAACGGGTCGCCCGCCTGGCCGTTGTCTATCGCGGTGTCGGAGAACGTGAACACGGCGTAGCCTCCAGGCGCGACGGTCCCGGTGAGATCCATGGAAGCGGTGGATCCGTGGATCGTCGCGAGCTTCCAGCCGTCGAGACACACCGGTTCCGACAGGGGATTGTAGAGCTCGACCCATTCCTTTCCGCTGTCGTCCCCAGGTGGATTGGCCTCGAACTCGTTCACTACGACGTTGGTCGGAAACGGCGGGGAGTACTTCACCCGCATCCCCAGCTCGACCGACGCCGACAGCCCCAGCATCGGAAGCGGTATGTTGGACAGGAGCGCCCCTGCCCCCGGGAGGTCGGAGGTGCTCACGCCCGCAACCTCGTACGGCTCGACCTCGGGAATCGACAGGTCCAGCCTCCAAGTCTTCGCCACAAGGTGCAGTTCGGCGAAGCGTCGTTTGACCTGCATCATAGGGTCGATCACCAACTCGGCCGAGAAGTCGTCGGTCGTCAGGGTGCCGTTGACCACGAGGTCGTATCTGCCATCCGACAACTGTGCCACCCTCACGCCGAAGGTCAGCCCGGGCCCCAGGTGCCTGCTGTGCACCATGATCCTGACGAGGTCTTTCGCATCCTTGAACAGGAGATCGGGCAGGTTGGTGCGTATAGTCACCGTAAACCCGTAGAGCGATATCACCACCTCCACAGTCCCCGTCATATCCACCAGCAGCCTCACGGCCTTTCCGAGGACCGAATCGGCGAATTTCGTGACGTATTCCTGAATGGTCTCCACGAGCGTCTGCAAGCCGCCCGCAATGCACTTGATGAGCCTGGTGGCGAAGCTGGTGATGACATCGAAGAAGTCCTGGAGGAACCAGAGGACTCTATCGAGCCCTTCCTTGATCCATCCGACGATTGGTTCCAGCTTGTCCCACACGATGTCGTAGAACATGCGAGCCACGGCGATGGAATCGGACAGCGCGGTGTTCGTGGGATTGTACTCCACGCCGTTGAGTGGGGTCGCGGAGTGGACGACTATCGGGATGCACAGGTCCACGCCAAGGACGCGCTCTGAGGTCACTTCCCCGTCTCCGTATACAGAGTCGAGCAGTGTGCTATAGGATGTGACTGCGACCCTCACGCAGGTTCGGATGCTGACCGTCCACTGTGTCGAGTATGGTGTCGCGGAGCTGTTCAGGAGCGATGTGAGATGCGTGTTGGGATATTCCGCAGATGATCTGTCGAAGTCCCACGGGCGCTTGACCTGTACGAGGAACTCGTCCGCAGGTACGAGGTTGCCGAGGTCTTCATAGCCGCGTTCTGTATCGAAGGGGACGACGGTCATGGGCTGCAGGCCGCCGACGATATCTATTGACAGCTTCTCGGAGAGGACGGTGCCGTTCTCGGTCGCAGATGACATGTTGCCGTCCCAGAACTCGAAGGGGCTATCGAGGTCCAGGAAGACAGAGTGTTTGTGGCTGGCCAGCTGCTTCTGCGCCAGGACAGATCTCGTCACGCAGCTCAACATCGCCTCCACGAGAGCACGTATTCCCGGGAAGCCGTCCGTTCCTTTAACGAGCAGCGTCACCGCTCCGTCAATCATCGGCCCTACGAGGCCGTCGTCCGACTGAACGACCGACGAGTTGATGAGGCTGAGGAACCGCTGGAGGTGCACCGTCTCCACAGACGAAACGGCCTGGTCGAGTCGCATAGGAACGTCCCACGACATGTCGTTTTGAACGTCGTTGAGGACTATGTCCTCCAGCTGCTGCTCCACGGGGATAGCGAGGTCTTGGATGTACGGATATCGCGCCTCTGTGAGCAGCGTTGCCGTCAGCTCCTCGGCCGCAGCATCCGATGGTGCGCTGCCGAACAGCTGAGCGGCATGTGCCATAGCGAACGAGGACAGCTCCGAAGCCATCGTCCACTGCGACGAGAACATCGGCAGGTCGGCGACCGACTCGGAGAGCGCATAGATATCCGGGGACAGAGAGACCTCGCCGGACGCCTGAGAGAGCGTCGTGAACAGGTCGTCGCCATCGAACGGGTCGACCGTGAAGTCGTCCCACCCGTACTCCGTCTGTGCGGCTATATCATAGGCGAGCCTCCTTAGGCAGTCGTACATGAGGTCCCTTGTCGATTGCTGGTTCTCCTTGAACTCGTCGTAGAACTCGCCCCATGCCGTCGAACCCAGGAGGTCGAATGTGGGGAGGTCTATCGTGACCGTGCAGTTGCCTATGTACACGGGGTGCGTGTCGCCTGCAAGATCCTCAACGAAGTAGGTTCTCTCAGGGACATATACGGCGCAGTCGACGTCGGCAGAGAAGACCATCGAGTATGTGATGGGGTCTGCATCGACCGACCGCAACGCGTTCTGCATCCATGAGACGACCGCATCCAGAGCTTTGTCCTCTCCTGTGAGATACGCCACGAGCGAGTCCACGGAGTCTGCGACCTTGTCGACGATGCTGTCCGCGAGGTCGAGCGCGCCCAACCATCCCAGGTAGTCCATGAGCTTCACCGCAAGCTGGTCGATGATGCCGTTCACGGCGGACGCGACCAGCAGGCAAGGATCGATGCAAGGTTCCGTCCTGCCCAGGAACCAAAGGAACAGTTCTCCTGGGTCCGCGTACCTCCCGCTCGAGGAGGTGATGGCCTTGATGCCGAGATCGCCCTCGCCACACTCCTCGGAGACCTGCCGCGCGTAGTCGACGTCCAACGACCTGAATAGCCGTGCCTGCTCTAGCAGGAGGCCCACGAGAGTCGCTCTGTAGACATCGCGCTCGGTAACGATATCGGAGGTGTCGAGCCCGTCTGAGTACAACGGCGCGCCGTAGCCCTCGAGCACCCTCAGCTGGGCGAGTGTGGTGATCATGTCGCAGACGGTCTTACCGAGGTCGGACAGCTCGCCGAACGAGGCGGATTCGAATGTGCGTAGCTTCGACTCTATGAACGGCAGTGCCGAGACGACGGGTCGCTCGAAGGACGCGTCCCTGATGAACGAGGCGGTCGTGGAAGAGGCAGACACGCTGAAGTTGCCAACAGCGAAATAGTATGGGCTGCTCTTCCTCTCCGCCTGCACTTCGGCGCCTCCGGACGCCAACTCGTCGTAGACCATGCTCTCGCCGTCGAGTTCGAGGCTGCTCCTGGAGGTCGCGTCGGAGGAGACGAGGTCGATGGTGTTCATCTCTGAGAAGAACAGCGCTCCGGTCCAGTTGCCCACATCTAGGTCGAACCGGAACGCGGTCCTCGGGAATGCCGATGATATGTAGGCGTCGACAGAGCGAGAGAATGTATCGGATATCTCCGTACAGTTGACCGGAAAACTCCCCCATCCCGAAACGATGTCGTGCGCCCTCGCTGCTGCGGCCAACGAGATCTCGAGGACCACCTCGTCGACGGCCGAAGCCATCGACTCAAGAAGCCTTGACCTGTTTCGCTCGGAAGCCTGGTCCATCTCCCTCTTCGCGACATATGCTCCCGCCGCGACCGTTGACAACAGCAGCACGGTGGCTATGACGGAGAACGATACCTGCCCCCTTCGGTCGCTTCGCAAGCTCTGGCTGTGACGGCGGGCCACTCGCATCATGCCGCCGCTGTTTTTGGGTGCCATCCCATCCGGTCATGATGCGGACGCACAGGTAAACGGCTCCAATTACATGCAGCGTACGCGCGACCCTGGGCTCGGCCTTTCTGACTCAATGTTAAATATCGATTTAGTCATTCCAGTAACCGGACGGGATGCATTGGGCACTGATGAAACGCTTCTCCTGATATTCATCGCGTTCCTCGCCGCCAAGGTTGGTGGTGAGGTAATGGAGAGGCTCAAGCTGCCTGCGGTGACGGGCGAGCTCGTGGCGGGGGTCGTCCTCGGCCCGACAATACTCGGTCTGATAACTACGGAGCATTCGTTTCTGGACATACTCGCTACGCTCGGCGCAACCTTCCTGTTGTTCTCCGTCGGCATGGAGACCAAACTCTCCGAGCTGAAGAGGGTGGGAATGATTGCCGCCTCGGTCGCCGTGCTGGGTGTGGCCGCTCCGTTCGTGGTCGGCTACTATGTCTCGATATTGCTCAACTTCTCATCGGTCGAGGCGATGTTCATCGCCGCGGCCCTCGTCGCCACTAGCGTGGGTATCACGGCGAGGGTGCTCCAGGACATGGGGATGATCGCCTCCGAAGAGGCCAAGATCATCCTGGGTGCGGCCGTTATCGACGACATATTGGCAATGATTGTGCTCACGCTGGTCAGCGGCACTGCAGCGGGTGAGAGCCTCAGTAGCATCGACATTGCGATAGTTGTCGCGGAGATCGCCTGCTTCATCGCCATTGTCACCATACTCGGGACGAGGATGGTACGATACGCATTTGGAAAGCGTGAGATCAAGCACGACCGCACGGTCGACGGGAGCTGGTCGATACACTACAGGACCCGCGCGTTCAAGAGGGATAGCTGGCTCGAGAAGCTGGTTCAGAAGGAGGCGCCTTTCGTGGTCATCCTGATCGTCGTGTTCGGCCTTTCTGCTATGGCGTCGTACGTGGGCCTCGCCGCGATTATCGGAGCGTTCTTCGCGGGACTGATATTCTCCGACACGAAGAACACCTACGAGCTGGAGCACAAGTTCGAACCGTTGAACGTGTTGCTGGTGCCGTTCTTCTTCGTCGTGATGGGTGCGAAGGTCGACCTCACGGACTTCGTCACCGTTGTGCCGCTGGCCATCGTCCTGACTGTGGTGGCCATCCTCACCAAGCTTGCTGGTTGCGCCGCAGGAGCGGTCACCAGAGGTGAGAAGACGGCGTTGATTGTCGGAGCGGGGATGGTGCCGAGGGGCGAGGTGGGTATCGTGATTGGGATGATAGGCTTCAATATGGGTACCATTGGCAGCGAGACCTATTCCATCATAATCCTCGTCTCGATAGCGACGACGCTATATGCGCCGTTCCTGATCAGGACGATCATCAATGCGGAGTGCAATAAGGAGAAACGGTCACCCGAATGGCGATTCAATCTCCGCTCTCGGACATGATCCTCAGGAAATCCTGAAGATGCTGCGAGAGGGTTTCGTTGTCCGTGTAGCCGCAGGCGGACAGGTCCGGCGCGGCGAGGAGTGCGTTGTTCGCGTCGGCGATCACGTCCGTCGCGATGAGCCCCCTCCTGCGGATGACGGTCACGTTCTCCGGCACCTTGACGAACGGATTCGTGATAACGGTTACCCGCACGCCCCTCGAGATTGCGTTGGTGAACCTCTTTCCCAGACGGCGTCTGAACTCGGCGATAGAAGGCGATGATATGACGAAGCTCTGCTCGGATCGGTCGAGCATCTCTCCTATCTTGTCGAGGACCCGCTCCTTTCCGAGGATCGTGTAGACCATCTGAGGCACTCCCCTCTCCGAGAGGACATCCTTGACGGAGTCTATCTTGGAGAACGCCTCGCGCACCTCGTTCGCGTGCTTCTCTCCAAGTTCCGAAGGATCCGTCGGCGTGAACTTCTTCGGCCTCCCCGCCTTCGCTCGTGCGAAGCCCTTGTCCTCGAGGCTCCGGAGCGTCCTGTATGTCGATGTCCGTGGAATCTGTGCGATGTTCGCTACAAAAGATGCCGATGATGTGCCTGATGCCACGAGCGCGACATAGGCGCGTGACTCGTACTCTGATAGGCCCATGCTAGCCAGCGTCCTGGATATCATCCCGTACTCGGCGAGCAGGTCGTCGACGTCCCTGCCGGTGATGGCAACGATGCTCTTCAGGTCCATTTGTAGCTGAATCAGCTACATAACATTTAAATGATTCTCTAAGAATAAACCTGTTAAGGGTAGGGACGACTCATGCTCACGAAAGACAGTGCCATACCTAGCGGCTTGCCGAAGACGACGGACAGCCTCTGTCCCGAGTGCAATGCGGTGATTAAGGCGACGATCCGCGAGAAGGACGGCAAGGTTGTGATGGAGAAGACGTGCCCTGAACACGGAGACTTCAGCGATGTCGTGTGGTCGGATGTCGAGATGTACCTCCGGGTTGAGTCCTGGGCGAAGGACGGCGTCGGTGTTCAGAACCCGGCCATCAAGGATGCCAGGCAATGTCCGTTCGACTGCGGACTCTGCGACCTCCATCTCAGCCATACTGGGCTCGCGAACGTGGACCTCACAAACAGATGCAACCTCAAGTGCCCGATATGTTTCGCGAACGCCAACGCGGCCGGGTACGTTTTCGAGCCCGATTACGACACGGTCATCAAGATGCTGAAGGCGGTGCGAGACGAGAAGCCAGTGCCCTGTCCGGCGGTGCAGTTCTCAGGAGGGGAGCCGACGATCTATCCCGACTTCCTCAAGGTAATCGCCGCCGCCAAGGCGATGGGGTTCGCCCAGGTGCAGGCGGCGACCAACGGCATCAAGTTCGCAGAGAGCGTGGAATTCTGCCAGAAGGCGAGCGACGCCGGCCTGAACACCCTGTACCTGCAGTTCGACGGCCTCAGGCCGGAGATATACACGCGTGCCCGGGGCAGAGACCTGCTCGGCACTAAGAAGAAGGTCATCGAGAACTTCAGGAAGGTCGAGAACCACTCGTCCATCGTCTTCGTCCCGACGATAGTCAAAGGAGTGAACGACGACCAGGTATGGCCGATACTGCACTACGCCCTCGAGAACATGGACGTCGTCCGCGGCGTCAACTACCAGCCCGTAGCATTCACGGGCAGGTGCACGAGCGAGGAGCTGGAGAAGGGCAGGTACACGCTGCCGGACCTCGCGAAGGACATGGAGCGGCAGTCGGGCGGCAAGATAAAGGCCACCGACTGGTACCCGGTCCCGACCGTGTCTGCGATATCGGAGCTGTGGCAGGCGCTGTACGGCGACCACAAGGTCACCCTAACGACCCATGTCCACTGTGGCATCGCGACCTACATGTTCGTGAAGGACCCGGACAACATCGTGCCTGTGACTCGGTTCGTGGATGTGGAGCCGCTCTTCCACGAGATGTACGAGCTAGCGAAGAAGACCGAGGGCAGGAGGATCAAGGCTCTGGGGAAGATGAAGGCATTGACCCTGCTGAAGAAGCATCTCAAGAAGGACGAGATGCCCGATGGCATGAGCTACACTCAGTTCCTGAAGTCCATGCAGGGCGTCCTGTCGGAGGAGACCAAATCCGAGCTGTCCAAGTTCAGCTGGCAGATGATGTACGTCGGCGCGATGCACTTCATGGACTCCTACAACTACGACATCGAGCGCGTCAAGAGGTGCATGATACACTACACGACGCCCGAAGGTAAGATAATCCCGTTCTGCGCATACAACTCCGGCCCCGTCTACAGGACGGAGGTCGAGAAGAAGCACTCCGTCCCCGTCGAGGAATGGAGGCGCAAGCACGGCGCTGAGTACACCTGAGGTGGTATGCATGGCGAAAGGTGAGAG
>JBFEPA010000017.1:0-14264 GCA_041550275.1 Thermoplasmata archaeon
TCGCCCCTGATGCCCACCACGGTCACCCTGACAGGAATCGCCTTCCCTGACTGCCTCACGGCCTCGTCCACCAGCTTCCTGAGCCCGTGGCAGCAGGGGACCTCCATGTGGACTATCCGCACCGCTTCGGGGGTGGCGTTCCTCAATATGTCCACGAGCTTGTCCAGATAGCCCTTCTGGTCGTCCAGCTTCGGACAGCCGGTGATCACCGGTCTGCCCCTGAGGAACCTGCCGTGGAAGTCCCTGAATGCGAAGGGGACGCAGTCGGCCGCCAGGAGCAGCTCCTTGCCCTTGAAGAAGGGCATCGCGGAGTTCACCAGCTTCCACTGTACCGGCCAGTTGGTCAGCTCCGGCGGGAGGCTCGAGATGTCTCCCCCTCCCACGTCTCCAGGGCGGTCCCCAGCGTTGGAGGCCGTCAGTATCATGGGGTTGTGGGGCGGGCAGCCGCACGGCTCGGGCTCGGTCACGGTCCTGCCATGGGGGGGCTGGCTCTTCCTGAGGTGTTCCTCGACCGCGCCCTCGTCGAACTCCGGGGCCTCACGCTCGATTATCTTGAGCGCGCCCTCTGGGCACTCGCCTATGCACGCACCGAGGCCGTCGCAGAAGACCTCGTTGACGACCTTCGCCTTGCCGTCCACTATCTGCAGCGCGCCCTCCGCGCACGCTGTGACGCACACGCCGCAGCCGGTGCACTTCGCCTCGTTTATCTCTATGATCTTCCTCTTCGCCATGCCATCGACCGTCCTGATGATGTGCGATGCATCGACCAGGGGATATCAATAACCATTGCCTAACCTGGCGGCGTGAGTCCGGGACATGTCCCTCAGGGGCGGGTCTTCGCGAACCACTGTGCCGTCTCCTCGGTCTCGACCGACTCCCGGAGTATCTGCCCGAGGACGACCCCTATGAATCCTCCGAGCACGAACAGCAACACCAGGATGATGGTCCTGTTGAGAAAGAACAGAAAGTACAGGCCCGGGAAGATGACCCTGAAGTCGTAGAACAGGAAAGGCGCGGAGTAGGTCACCATGCTCAGCACGTAACCTATGCTGATGTACAAGAACACTGTGACTATCCCGTTGTCCGTCCTCCTCAGGTAGTACCCGGGAGGCATCCCGAAGAGCACGGCGATCAGGAACGCCACCAGCATGTTCTTCCCGAGGGAGAGGACCGATATGTTGGGGAACACGAAGTCGAAGGCCATCATGGCAATCGCTGGAGCGCTGAACAGCGATACGACCAGCATGCGGCCCAGGTCCTCCGTGCGTATCCTCACAGGTAATCACCATCGTAGTAGCGGCGCTCCAGCCTGACCATCTCGTTGAGGTAGGACTCCCCTGAGTAATCGTAGTCGTGCTTGAGGTCCTCTATCACTGCCGTCATCCGGAAATCGTGTATGTACGGGATGGACTCGAACGTGTAGGTGTCGCCCTGGGCCGCGGACGCGTTGATGTAGTCCCTCAACTGCGAGACCAGGGTCGGGTCGGAGATGCCCTCATGGTACTCGAAGACCCTGGTCGTGCCGGCCTCGACAAGGAGCATCTCGGCGCTGCTGTTGTAGATGGTCACGAGTGACAGGAACCGGGAGCCCCCCATGATCGATATGTCGACATTGACCGACCAGCTCACCGTGGAGACGGACAAATCGACCTTGGACGGGTTCCTGAGCTCCACCGAGAACCCGATGTAGAGGATGCCTGAGGGTGCCAGCTCCGCCGACTCCTCCGCGTCCGCCAGCACTGCGTTCTCCCTCGCGTCGATGATCCTGATGTAGTTGATGCCGGAGAGAATCAGCGAGGTGAGGAATATGAGCGCCGCCACTGTGCAGAGCAATGTGACGAACCAGTGCTTCCTGAACTCAGTCATCGTGCCCATTCACGATCACCGTCGAGCCGGCGTGGCTGTCCTGGGAAGGGCCTACTACGGCCCTGGCCTGAACAGGTAGCATGCCACCTGGTGGCCTCCTCCGGCGTCATAGAGTGGAGGTTCATCCATGATGTTAAACTTTACCGCAACCGAATCTTTCGGCCCCTTGACGGTCTTGGTGTCTATGCCAGAGACCGCGCGGGCGCACCTCAGGCCCCCCTCCGCCATGCTCTTGAGGAACGCCTCCAGGTCCTTCGCGAGCTGGGACCAGTTATCCTCTGGCCCAATGACGCGGACCCTCACCTTGCGGCCCGAGACCTTGACCGGCATCAGCAGCCCTCCGAGGCCCTTGCTTTCAGACGCAGCGTAGGTCTTCCCGATGGCGTCAGCGATGTCCCTCGCAACCTTGGCCGCTGGCTCCCTGGATGAGGCGCATGTTATCACGACCGCGCCCTTGGACTCATCGGAAGATATCCTCCTCACCCCCTTGAATTCGGGACGGGTCCTCCTGCGGTAGTGTCTCACGTAGTCTTCCAGGAGCGCCTCGACGGTCTCCAAGTTCCCCCTGGCCCCGCTGCCAAGCGACACAGTGATGGTGTTGTCGGACTGGCGCATGTCGGTTATGACCCCGTGCATCGGGTGGTCGGTCTCCTTGTACCTGATGACTGCCTCCAGCTGGGCGAATAGCTCCGAGGCAAGCTCCTCGGCCGACAGGCTCGCAGCCTTGCATGATATCTCCAGCACCCTGTCCGCGATCACCCTGTCCGCGGCCCCGACTGCCTGGAACATCGGCTCATTCTTGTGGTCCGTCAGCACGGCCCTGACATTCTCCAGGATGGCATCCGGCGATGCACCCTCATTGGGCATCATCTCGAGCACGAAACGATCCGGCTTCAGCGCGGCGATGTCGTCCCCGAGGGGCGCACCCGGTCCGAGCATGCCGGCCTCCTCGATCCACTCCTTGAGGTCCTCGCCCTGCCACCCGCAGTCCTTGAAGGCCTGGGGGCATCTGGGCCTGAACCTGCACCCGAGTGGCACGTTGGCCGCGCTCGGTATCTCTCCCTTGATCTTTATCCTGCCGTGCTTGGTCTCTGGGTCCGGCACAGGGACCGCGGAGAGCAGCGCCTTCGTGTACGGGTGTTTCGGCTCGAAGACGACCTTGTCGGTCTCCCCGAGCTCGACCACCCTTCCGAGATACATTACCCCGAGCCTGTCGCTGAGGTACCGCGCGACAGCGATGTCGTGGGTGATGAACAGGTACGGGATTCCGTACTTCTCCCTCAGGTCCAGCATGAGGTTCAGCACGCCGGCCCTTATCGACACGTCGAGCATCGAGACCGGCTCGTCGGCAACTATGACTTTGGGCTTTATCACGAGCGCCCGGGCAATCGAGACCCTCTGCCTCTGCCCGCCGCTGAGCTCGTGGGGGAACCTCGTAAGGTACTCCCTCGCAGGGGCGAGGCCAGCGTCCTCGAGCGCCTGGGCCACCATCTTCGTCCGCTCCTCTAGCGTCTCGCCTATGTTGTGGTTCACGAGAGGCTCCATGACGCTCTGGAGGACGTTTGTCCTCGGGTTGAGGGACTCGTAGGGGTCCTGGAAGACCATCTGTATGTTCCTCCGGAAGACCTTGACGTCGTCGCCCTCCAGGAGCGCGATGTCCCTCCCGAGGAAGAAGACTGCCCCATCCGTGGGGTCCTCGAGCCGCGTCAGCAGTCTGCCGGTGGTCGTCTTGCCGCAGCCGCTTTCCCCGACCAGCCCGAGTATCTCCCCTGACTGGATGTCGAAATTGACGTCGTCCACGGCCTTCACGAAAGGCACTTCCTTGCCGAACGACAGGAACCCCTTCCTTAGCTCGAAGTACTTCTTGAGGTTCCTTACCCTTATGACCGTCTCAGTCCCGGGCATGATTACTCGTCCCTCCTGAGCTTGTCCCAAAGCTCCTTCGCGAAGTGGCAGTATGACACGTGCCCGGGCTCGATATCAATCCCCTCAGGCCTCTCCTCAGAGCATCTCGGCTGGACGTACTGGCACCTAGGGTGGAACGGGCAGCCGTTCGGGGGGTTCACAAGGTCGGGCGGGAAGCCGGGGATGGACTCCAACCTCCGTCTCTCGCCCTTGATCGACGGGAACGAGCCCAGCAGCCCTGCTGTGTAGGGGTGAGCGGTCCTCTTGAACACCTGCGTGATGCCCCCTGTCTCCATCAGCAGGCCGGCGTACATCACCCCTATCTTGTCCGAGACCTCGGCAACGACGGACACGTCGTGGGTGATGATCATCATCGCCATCTTGAGCTGCTCCTGCAGCTTCCGTATCTCCACCAGGATTCTATCCTGGGTGATGACGTCAAGGGCCGTCGTTGGCTCGTCCGCAATGATGAACGACGGGTTGAGCGCGAGCGCAAGGGCAATCATCGCCCTCTGCTTCATGCCCCCGCTGAACTCGTGCGGGTAGTTGTCTATCCTGTCAGGGGCTATGCCGACGAAGTCGAATAGTTCCCTGGCCCTGTTCCTGGCGGTCTCGTCGTCCACGTCCTTGTGCAGCTGGATGGCCTCAGTAATCTGGTCCCCGATTCTGAAGACCGGGTTGAAGGCGTTCATGGCGCCCTGGAATATCATCGATATCTCTGTCCATCGTATCTTCCTTATCTGCTCGTTGTAGTCGTCGAGTGAGCCGTCCTCGTGCATCGACTTCCTCAGGAGGTCGTACGAGTATGTGAGCGCCGCGAGCTTGTCGTCCAGCTCGGCGACCGCGCGGCCGGCCTCCTCTAGGCGCCTTCTCACGTCCTCGGGGATGGCCGAGTTGCCCTTCTCCGAATCCCCCTTCTGCTGCCTCAGCCTGTCGAGCTCGTTGCGCTTCCGGGTGCGCTCGGCTTCAATCGTTGAAATCTCCTTCTGCCTCGCCTTCGGCCTCTGGTCGAACTTGCGATCGTACTCCTCCCTGAGGGCGGTGACACTGGGAGGCTCCTTGAAGAAGATGTATCCACCCTTGATGTACCCGTTCGGGGGGAGGAGCTGTGTGATGGCATAGGCCGCGGTGGTCTTGCCACATCCGCTCTCCCCCACTAGCCCCATCGTCTCTCCCTTGTCTATCGAGAACGACACGCCATCGATGGCTTTGACCCAGCCGTTCTGAATCTTGAAGTGGACTTTGAGATCCTTCACCTCTAGCAGCGCCATCGTGTCACCTCTTCCTCAGGCGAGGATTGACTACTTCGTCGAACGCGCGCCCTATGAGATAGAACGCCAGCGAGAGGAGCGTAATCGCGATGCCGGGCGGGAGGAGCCACCATGGAGCGTCCAGCGAGTGCCCGCTGATCTGCAGGTACTGGAGCATCATGCCCCAGGTGATGTGGTTCGGGTCCCCGAAGCCCAGGAACGCCAGGATGGCCTCGGTGACGATCGCGCCGGATATGTTGAAAGTCATGTACAGGAACGTGAAAGGCAGGACGTTCGGACCTATGTGCCTGAATATGAGCCTGCTGTCGGAGGCGCCTGCGACTATGGCGGCGTCTACGAATGACCGCTCTTTGATGGAGAGCGTCACTGAGCGTATGACTCTTGCGATGCCGGCCCATGACAGGATTGCGAATATGATGATTATGTTGAAGAGCGACGGCCCGAAGGCAGCCGCGAACAGGAGCATTATGACCAGATACGGAAGGCTCAGCATAACGTCCGTCACCCTCATCAGCAGGTCGTCGACGAACCCGGAATAGAACCCGGCTACGAGCCCGACGATAGTGCCGACCACGACAGAGAAGAACGCCGCGGTGATGCCTACCATCAGCTCTGCTCTCGTACCGAACATGACCTGAGTCAGGATATCGTGTCCCTCGTAGTCCGTGCCGAGCAGATAGTAGTTGCCAGAAGGGTAAGAGCCAGGCGGAAGGGGTGCTATGTTGACCCCAGTCAATGTCTCCATGAACAGGGTGTTCTCCGCGGTAATCACTCCGAAGTAATTCCCTGCTCTGGCCATCTCGATGTATATGTTGCCAAGGAATGCGACTGGCGTAACCGCCCCTCCGGACGGCGCACTGAACGTTGCGTTGACCCTGATGAGGTCGGTAATCAGATAGATGGTTCCCTTATCGGTGCTGAATACGTACCGCAGCTGGCCTGGGATATACTGCGGCTCGCTGTCGATGTATCCTTCTACCGACGTGAACATCGTGTTGTTGTTCCCGACCCTCCCGGTCTCGGGCACGAGCCCTGCCATGACCCCTCTCTCACCTGTCTTGCCGATCATGATGAGATAGTCAGGGGATGAGTACAACCCGCTGATGTCGAACTCCCTTATCCCGGTTAGGATGAGTTTGTTAGACCATGTGGTGTTGCCTGTGATCCTGTCGTATGCAATGACCTGTCCGTCCGTAGACGCTGTCGCAACCCATTCCTTGCCTATCGGGGTAGAGGGTGAGTACGGGTACTGGAACGCCAGCATGTTGTTACCGGGGATTGGCTCGAAAGGCTCCCCATCAATCGAGTAGTTGCTCGTCCACAACAGGTCCCCAATGGTTATGTCCAACACTCTTCCGGTGACATTGTGCTTTGTGACATTGATGCCGTACGCCCTTATGCCCAGATCAGTGGGCACGAAAACCATGCTCCCGTCCGCGAAGTCGCCATCGACCACGAGCGGGTTCCCGACGATGGTCGCGTTGTCAATGGTCATGTTGTTCACGTATGTTATCGAGTCGACCCCGGGTTCGTATACGGTCGGAGGGCGCTTGTTGATAATCCATACGTTGTGGTCGTCTGCGAACGCCAGGGCAAGCCTGGCGTCCCGGACAACGAACGAGTACCCGTTCCACAGGTTCGAGTGGTACTTTGGCACAAAGGGGATCACGTGCTCCCTGACATAAGCGAATTCACTGTCGTATTCGTACAGAGTGGTCGAACCGGGATCATCTGGCGTTGCCGTCATCATGAAGAAGAACGAGGTGGAGAAGTGCGTGAACTCGAGGTATGTCGCGTTCGGTGGCAGGAGTATCGTGGAGGGGCTGCCGACCACGATGCCGATCTGCCCGGTCTCTTCGCTTATTCCGTATGTTATGGGGTACACCATCGCGACCCCCTCTTCCGAGTATGCCAGAACCCTCTCGAGCGGGTGGTCCCTCGTTTCGGAGGTGAGCCCCATCGTCCTGCTCCAGTTCAAGCCAGCGGTCAGGTTCCTGGAGACGTAATCCGCTATGAAAGTGTCGATTGACGGGGCCTTGAAATCCCTGTCGTAGGGCGCTAACCAGGGTGCGAACACCGCGACAAGAACAAACCCGAGGACGATCGCTAGCCCTGTGACCCCGGTCTTGGACTGCCTGTAGAGTTTCCAGGTGTTGGCGAACCCCTTAACAATCCTCGTGATGGCCTTCTGGCTCACCTCCTGAAAGTCGATTGCCCCAGTCTCACCCTTCGCGTGGGCGACCTCTGTTTCGGCCTTTCGCTTCAAATCCGCACCCTCGGGTCAAGATATCCATAAAGCAGGTCAGCTACGAAGTTGCCTAGCAGAACCATGAGAGTTATGATGTAGAGAGTGGCCTCTGCGACGGGGAAGTCAAGCTGGAATAGCGACTCAATGTACAGCTGCCCCATGCCGGGGAAGCTGAATACATTCTCCAGTACGACCGCGCCCCCCATGGCGAAGACGAACGCAATGATGAACGATGTTACCACGGGCAGCATCGCGTTCCTTGCCCCGTGCCTGAAGAGGACCTTGCTCTCAGGCAGGCCAATCGCCTTCGCGGTAACCATGTAGTTCTCCCCTATGACATCCAGCATGGCCGTACGCATGAGGAGGACGGTGCCCGCAAGTGACAACAGCAGCAGGACCAGCATCGGAAGAGTCAGATGCCACAAGATATCGACCAAATAGGGCAGGTTGTCGGTGGGATCATACCACCCCGTAAGGGGGAACAAGTCGAGCTCGGAAGCGAACACGACGAGGAATATGAGGCCTATCCAGAACGAGGGCATGTTGTAGAATACAAGGCTGGTGACGACTGTGCCCCCGTCCAGCAAACCACCTCTTCTCCACGCGATAAGCGCGCCGAGGTATATCCCGATGATGTATGCCAGCACGGTCGCCCCGCCGAACAGCAACATCGTCCTGGGTATCCTGTCCTCGAGTATGCTCCAGACGCTCTCCGCCCTGCTGAATGAGAGGCCGAAGTCGAAAGTGAGCATATTGGTCATGTACAGACCGTACCTCTCCAGGACCCCCCGGTCGTAACCGTACAGCGCGGTCATGTATTCTATCTGAGACTGATCGATGTTCGGAGCAGTTCTCAGCAAGTCCTGAGGCCTCGCGGGGAGAGCCTCGAACATAAGGAAGATGAGCGTCAGGATGATCAGCAGGGTGATGAAGGTCTGTATGCTCCTGATCACGACGTATCTTGCCATTCCGGACATTCTGGCACCATTTCTCTCAAGGCGGGGCAGTCGTCATTCTGTGAAGATTCGGTATTGTATTAAAACTTTGGACAATACCTGTTCAATTCGGGTCCGTAGCCTGTCCGTCGGAGACTAGATATGAAAATGAGGAAAGAGGTTTCGGGGAAGTGGTTTCGTCGCGGCAGTTACCCTACTTCGGTTCTTCCACCTCGGGCTCCGCTACCTCAGATTCTGCTGCCATCGCAGTCTCCGTCGGCTGCCCCGACTTCGGTTTCCACATCTTGAGGTACATGAAGACCAGCAGGACCGCGACTATGATCCACGCCACGGCCATGAGTCCCCAAGCCAGTATGTCGGCTCCGCCTCCGCCCTTCACCATGGTGAAGGTCACTTCGGCTTCGCTCGATACGCCCAGCGAGTCCGTTGCGGATATGGTCACCGTGTGTTCTCCTTCTTCGAGGTCTGCCAGCACCTCAGAGACCGCAATGGCGATGGACCCCTCTGTCACGACCAGGTCTATCGGTGTGCCGTCATCGACCTTCAGGGTCGCCTCAGCGATGCCATTCGCATCGAAGATGCCGCCCGTGATCGTCGCGTCCGGTCTTTCCACCTCAGCATCCGCTGCAGGCCCTGTGATCTCGATCGAGGGCGCCTCGTTCATTAGGGCCACCATTATCCTGCAGGAGGCGCCTTCTGGCGCCCCGCTGGTTATCAGAGAGACCGCGAGGAACGCCGCAGTAGCGCCAGCGATGCCAGATGTGTCCACGCCCAGGGTCGCCATGCCCGAGGAGTCGGTCCAAGTGTTCGGCGTCGTGATCGTCCCGAGGTTGACGCCTATGCTCACCGGCAGGTTCGCATATGGCTCTCCATCGGCGCCAAACGCCTGCGCGGTCACGGTCACATAGTCGCCTATCGGCTTCACAACGGTGACTGGCTCAGGCACAATGTACGCGACATCTCTGGTGGGCTCCACGACCAGCTGTGTCTGGCTGATCACAGGCAATGCTACGCCCGGCACCCTAGCTCTGATGAACATGCTGGGGTTCACGATTGCAGTCAATCCTCCGGTGTATGATGCCGAGGCGGCGTCCCACACGACAGTGGTCACCTCGAACTCGGACATACCGTCGACATCGGACGGGACAGACACGGTCGCCCTTCCAGAGCACGGATCCACCTTGTAGTTGTTGTTCTGGAGCGAGCCGCCCGAGGAGGTCCCTTCGTATATCCTGACGTCAGCGCCCTCTATCGGGTCGTTGTTCTCATCCCAAACCCAAACCTGGACTCCAGTCGTGTCGGGAACACCATCCTCAGCCATCAGCACGGGCGTGTCTATCGAATAGGTCACCGTCGCAACTTCGTACGCACGGCCGTATCCAAGCGAGCTCGATATCAACGACGGGCCCCAGAAGTAGTACCCCAGAGGCCACGGGCCCCAGTCGTCTCTCGATCCAATGGGCTCGTCACCGTCGAACGGCGCAGTGCACCACGATCCTGGCATGACGAAGATGTCAGTTATCAGGTCCAGACTCGCGACGTCCCCGCCATACAGGTCCATCTCATAGACCCCGCCAGTCAGCGTCACCCCTTCGGGCCGGTATCCGTACCAGAAGTCGAAGTACTCCAGGTTCTGGTCGCCAATCATCGGCGTTGCGCAGGCACCAGCCGCGGGCAGGTTCTGCCCGTCAACGGACGTCTGGAGCGTCGCTCCTACCCACTCCCAGAGCGGGTTGAACTCGTAGAAGTCCCATTCCATCATCTGGCCCGCACTCGCCGCAGGTATGATGACGGTGGCATTGACTCCGTCCGCGGGGGTTCCCGTCTGGTCGAACACATACGCCGTCACATGGATGGATCCCCATGCCTCGACGAACTTCGTCAGATCGTACTGTATGTACCCTCCGTAGTAGTCAGTCGCCAGAACGTCCGCAGGATCCGCGTAAGTCAGCGTGACGGTGTCGTGTATCGCGTTCGATGCGGGCATTCCTATGGTCACCCTGATAGCTCCGGACTCTCCAGTGTTAGCCATCGTCACATCGAAGCTCGTGGTGCCGTCCACGGCCGTAGCCGGGGTCTCGTACACAGGGCTCGAGACGCGCGACGCGTCGCTGTATTCGATGTCCAGTACCTCCCCTTGGATCGGTGTCCCAGCGTCATCCGTCAGGACTACTGTGATTGTCGTTGTCGGGTCCGCCGGTGTAAGAGCCGTCGTCGTTACCGAGTCGATGCTCGTCAGGAGCCAGTCCGGAGCGGCATCGTTGTACACGATGATCTGGCTTACGGCGAGGTTGACCCTCGTGTGTTGTGGATGCGACACTGCGGCCGCCAGCTGCACCAGCATGTGCTGGCCTGGCAGGTTCGCGGATGGCGCGGTGTATGTCATCATGGCGGTTCCGTCAGCCCCCGTAAAGACCGATGTGGGGCTGATTGTGCCGTAGCCGAGTAGGTACGGGTCAATCGAGACATTGGCTCCTTCGAACGGGTCGCCGTTCACATCCGTCACAAGCAGGTCGACGTCAATCGATTCGCCGGGCACGAGCACGGTCTTCTCAGGCATGACCTGAACCGCTATGCCTCCTAGCGTGCTCACCAGGAGGAGGGCTGTGTCCGATGTCTCGAGCGTGTCGTCGGTCACGTTGGCAGTGACGGTCGTCGAACCGGCCGCCTCTCCAAGGACTTCGAACGCGAACAGTCCTTGCGCGTCAGTGATACCTGTCGCCGGGGTGGCCGAGGCGATGTCGTTGCCGAAGTTGATCGCGACAGTGGCTCCCGGGACCGGCTTCCCCAAGTTGTCGATCACCATCACGGTTCCCGCGACCTTCTCGTTGCACGCGACCTTCTCTGCCATTGTGAGGCCCGCGCTCAGACTTGACGTCACTGCCCCACCGCCGCTCGTCCTTGCGCTTGCGTAGTCGAGCGAGCAGAAGGAGTACGGGTTGATCAGAGTCCCGGAGAACTCAGTCCAGTTGGTCCAGACCTTGTTATGCGCCTCGACGTTGGTCCTGTAGTACAAGACATTGCACGGAATCGCCTTGGCTATGATCTCCTGGCCCTGCTTCGTGTATTCGATCTGCTCCTGGGTGGAGAAGGTCGCCCTGGCCAGGCCCTCGATCCTGAGGAACTCGTCTGCATATGCCTGAGTCGCGGCATCTGCCAGGGTGTTGACTCCCCCAATCTCGGAGTAGTCGGGGTTCGGGTTGGCGTCAGACCAGAATGCCCATGTGTTGGAGCCCTGGAGCGGGCCGTATATGTCGAACAGCACGCTCACGCACTCCGTGTAGCCAGTGAATACCCAGCCCAGGTTGAGCATCTGGTAGTCGAAAGTGTTGACCTTAGCTACCAGCGTGTTGAAGTCGATGGGCTTCGCCTCGATGTTGATGCCCACTTCTCTCATGTTGGTCGCGAGCATCTGCCCCGCCCTGATCCTTATCGGGTCATAGTCAGCAGGTGGGGTCAGCAGCGTAATCTTCTCCATCGGGCTGCCATCAGGCATGTCTCTCCAACCATCTTGAGGGGCCTGGTCAATGAAACCCGCCTCGTCAAGGAGCGCTATTGCGGTCGCCTTGTCGAAGGGATACTTCGTGACCGCAGGGTTGAACCACTCGCCGAAGTACGGCGAGACAGATGCCGAGCCTGCCTGTCCAAAGCCGCCCATGTACGCATCGACGATCTGTTCCTTGTCAATCAGGTGCGAAACCGCCTTCCTGAAGGTCAGGTTGTTCATCGGCTCCCTCTTCATGTTGAACGCCAGGTAGAAGTATCCCGCGTCAGACATGTACTCAAGCTGAATGTTCGGGTCGCTCTGGAGCGCAGGGACGCGACCAGCCGTGACTGCCCACGCGATATAATCGACATCGCCGCCCTGGAGCGCCAGGATGGCCGTGTCGATGCTGCTGTATAGCTTGAAGTGTATGGTGTCAACGACCTTAGGGAAAGTCGGCCAGCCGGCAGGAGTCTCGTAGTCCACGCCCGGACCCCCGAAGTCTTTGCCCCAGTAGCCGTCGAACTTCTTTATGACCCTGTACGAGTTTGGGACCCCGTCTGCGTAGTAGAACGGTCCAGTGCCCCAGGTCATGTCCAGTTCGCTCTTGGTTACATCCACAACCCCATCGACAGTCAGGTACTTCTCCCAAATGTACTTGGGCATGATGGGCACCGCGAGCCCGTTCGAGAAGAACTGGCCGAATGGTTTCGCCATGGTCATCGTGACCTCGTAAGTCCCCGTCTTAACGACATGGGCGAGGAGTTCGGCTTCCGTGACCGTACCAATCGATGCCTCATCATCAGTGTCGAACGCATTGGCGATGTTGGACGAGTAAGTCGTCCCCACTCTCGCCATCTGATAAGAGAACACGACATCGTCTGCTGTCATCTCATGGTTGTCTGTGAGATCGTCTGGCGTGCCATCATGGAACAGGACACCCTGTCTCAAGGTTATGACCACCACGAGGGTGTCCTCGTTGAAACTCCAGCTCTCTGCCAGAGACGGGATGGAATTGAGGTCTTTGTCGGTTGCGGAAAGCGATTCAAAGCCAAATTCGGCTATGACATGGGCCTTCCAGATACTGTTCGTCCCCAAGTTGTAGTTGTTGTAGTCAGGGATGTCCTCCTGCATGGCAACATACAGTACGTCCTCTGCCGCGGCTGCGGCAGTCGTTTTCCCAGGCAATGCCGCAAACGACATCATGATCATCAGCAGCATCGCAAATCCTGCTAGAATTGCCTTGTTTCTCATACCTTCCTCATCCTCCGTCTTCCTTTCCGCCGAGTTGAGAAATCTGGCAGTATAAACGCGTTCGACAGTATATGAACCTTATGAGGTTCATATCCAGCAGATACCGATATGCTGGCTGTTCCAGTTCGGGCGTATCTTGCCCCATCCTGAGGTTCCATCCCAAATCCTGCTCCTTCTCTCGGGCTTCCGAGGGGCGTGCGGTGCTCTGCCTCACCCCTTCCTCGCTTTCAGGACCGCCTGTCTGACTGATGAGGGGTCCGCGCAGTTCCACTCCCCGCAGAAAGGACCATGCGATTGACTGTCCTCGGTCTCTAGGTCCTCTATGCCGGACGTGGAGGCTGTCAGGGCTGGGGACTCCTCCTTGCGTTTCCTGCGCTTGGACTCAAGCTCGACTTCAGGCACGTCCTTGGGAACACAGGAACTATGGGATAAACCTTCTCGGGCATGGGTACGGGCATCAACAGCCTTTTCTTGTGGTATGTGATTCAGCGGCTGCAAGGGCCAGGAGACGTGTTCGGGTTGACCAGCAAGGGCGGGGATAAGTGCTTCCGAGAGGTCTTCGCGTCTGGAAGCCACTCTCAGATCGGCAGGACCTTGGGGAAAGAGTGCAGGGACCAGGCGCTGAAGATGGAGAAGATGTTCAAGAGATGGATGAACACCCCTAGCTCCGTCGGATTCCAGAAGGCGCTCGCATACTCCAAGAAGAGCCTCCCGATGACCAGACAGTTCTACCCTGACAGCGTCGAGGAGCTCGAGGGTTACGCCGAGGGTACTGGGATAGGGTTCGACACCATCTACGCGATGAGCTGCGACTACCCCCAGATGGGAGGGGGCAAGGGCTGCACTGACATATGCGTCAACGGCGAGTGGACAAAGGACGACGCCGTCTATGCGGTCCACAACGAGGACGTCGGCCCCTACAACCAGCCCTTCATCTCGATAGCTCATATCCGGCCGAAGGACGAGCCGGCGATACTCGCCATGAGCTACGCGGGCATCTGGCCCACTGCGGGGATGAACTCGGCAGGCATCAGCCTGACCGGGAACGCCCTCGAGCCGAACGACCTCAGGCTGGGCATACCGAAGATCATCCCGTGCAGGAAGGTGCTCAGGGAGACGTCGATCTACGAGGCCCTCAGGGCCTCGATGCCGGAGGGCCGGGGCCACAGCTTCAACAACATCGTGTGCGACTCCAACGGTGAGATGTACAGCATGGAGGGCTCGGCGACCGCCTTCGACGCGCTGTATGCAGAGGAGGGCTGGCTGATACACACGAACCA
>JBFEPA010000018.1:0-14253 GCA_041550275.1 Thermoplasmata archaeon
CCGTTCCAAGAACGATGCGAATTCCAGCAGATAGGTCGTCTTCTGCCTGTAGAATCCTGAAGGCTTGATGAGTCTTTCGATCTCTTCCCTTGGGGCTGCCATTAGCGCTGCAGGTGTCAACAGGCCCGCGTCTCTCAACGCATCGATCGCCATCTCAACGTTCCTCCACGATGCTCTCTGAGTCAGAATGGCACCCACGGCAACCTCGAACGGCGTCTCGGCAGACCACCAGTCGGGATTGCCATATTCCCCTTCGAGGCGATGACATATATCGGACAGCGTGATTGGGGTCAAGCGCTCACCTTCTCGCTATTCTACGTAATCAGGTTCAGAGACTCGCCACATGCTGCGCATTTGCCGCAATCCGATGTGATTCGCTCTACGGAGAAGCCCTCCCTCCTGATGGCAAGGTCGCCACACCTGGGACAATAAGTGTTCTCCTTGTCCGCGGCGTGCACATTCCCTATGTACACAAAGGCCAAGCCCACTTCGGTCGCGATCTCGTAGGCGCGATTCATCGTGCTCATCGGAGTCCTAGGCGTGTCGGTGAGCTGGAAATCGGGATGAAAAGCCGAGAAATGAACAGGCACGGACTCGCCCAAAGTGTCTCTTACCCAGGATGAGAACCCTCCAATCTCCTCCTCCGAGTCGTTGTAGCCTGGAATGATCAGGTAGGTCAGTTCCACATGAATGCCCGTCCTGACGGCGGTCTCGCATGTGCGAAGCACGGGGGCGAGTTGCCCACCGCAGACGTCCTTGTAGAACTCCTCCCTGAAAGCCTTGACATCGATGTTCATCGCATCGATCATACCCTTCAGCTCAGCCAGCGGCTCCTCCGAAATGTAACCGTTGGTAACATAGCTTGTCTTCAGGCCAGCATTGTGGGCGGCAACGGATGCCTCAGTTGTGAACTCATGCCAAATGGTCGGCTCGTTGTATGTCCACGATATCGACTTCGCACCGGCATCACGAGCGAGGCGCACCACATCCTCAGGCGCTATAGGCCTCAACGGAATGTCCGACGGCGAAGCTCTCGAGATTGAGTAGTTCTGGCAGTGCCTGCACCTGAGGTTGCATCCAACTGACCCGAACGAAAGCGCGGTGGTTCCTGGCAAGAAGTGGAACAGCGGTTTCTTCTCTATTGGGTCCGGATGTATTGACGACGCGAGACCGTATATCATGGAATACAGCCTGCCGCCTCGGTTCTCGCGGACGCCGCATATCCCATGGCTCCCGTCGGAGATCAAGCATTCGTGGGGGCACAGAAGGCATCGAACCTTGCCCCCGTGGGACTCGTAGTGGCGGGCCTCATGACTGGCGCGATCTGAAGTGCTCATAGCCCAGATTCTCCAGCTTCTCCCTCTTGCCGTTATCTATGAGGATGTTCTCCTCACCACTGGTGACCTTGCCGATGACGGTGAAAGGACAATCCGCCTCGACCGCCAACCTCTCAAGCTCGCCTTCCATCTCGCGCTTGATCGTGAACAAGAGTTCATAGTCATCACCGAAGTTGAGAACTAGAGACTTCTGTCTCTCGGCGTCCTGGAATGCCATGCCGACTTCCTTGGCTTTGGGAATACGAGAGTAGTCTATCTCGTATGTGAGGGCCGAGTTTCTCGTCAGTTCGAAGATGGACGATGACAAACCATCGGATATGTCCATGCACGAGGTGACTATGCCCGAGGACGCCAACAGCCTTGCCTCGGCGATGCGAGGCCACGGCCTCTTCAGCACGCCCTCGGCTTCGTTCAGTGAGAGGTTGCGCTTCATCGAGTAGAATCCTGCGCCGGCCATTCCCAACTCTCCGGACACAACTACGAGATCTCCTGGCTTCGCCCCTTTCCTCAGAAGTATCTCATCCTTTGGAACCTCTCCTATGGCAGTTCCACAAAGCGTCAGAGAGTCATGCTCCTTCGTGTCGCCGCCGACTATCGAGGTGCCGAAGAGCTGGGCACAGTCATTCATTCCGTCGACCAGCTGCTCCAGATAATCCATCGGGTGTCCGCGCGTTATGCCTATTGCGGTCACCAGCCCAAGGGGCTTCCCCCCCATGGCTGCGATGTCGCTCAGGTTGACAGCCACGAGCGTCCAGCCGATGTCGTAAGGGCTCATCCCTTTCGGGATGTGCGTCTTGGTCGCCATCATATCAGTCGTCACGAGAAGGTACCTGTCTCCAACATCGATGGCAGCGCAGTCGTCGCCGATCCCCACTTCCGCCTTGCTGCTGACAATCCCGTCGATTATCTTGATGGCTTCGCGCTCTCCCAGCGTGCCTAGCGTCTTCACACTTATCGGAGACCTATAGTCGTAATTAAGCCTTTTCAGCCGATAGGGTCGACCGTCAGCCGACCGTGACAAACCTTAACGTACTAATACACGGACCAGCATTCTTGGCCGGTAACCTGAAATGAAGGTTGAGGTGCCCTTCGGAGAAGGAAAGGAAACCGTCGATGTTCCAGACGACGCCATAGGGGAGATCATATTCCCAAACGAGCTTCCAGACAATGACGAAGACGACCTCCTGCTGAAAGCCATAGCGAATCCGATCGGATCTAAAGGGTTGCTGGAATTCCTCGCAGGGGCAAAGGATGTCGTTGTCATCGTGAATGATGCCACAAGACCCACCCCTACAGCGAAGGTCATTGACCACATCTTCAAGCACATAGATGGTCTCGATTTCAAGATTGTCGTAGCGACAGGGATGCACAGAGCGCCCACCGAGGAAGAGTATCGCTTCATCCTGGGAGACAGACACGACGACTTGATCTCACGCGTCAGTTCTCACGATTCGAAGAACAGCAAGATGGTGAACCTCGGGACGACGACGAGAGGAACAGAGGTCAAGCTCAATGAGATGGTGATGGAAGCGGACAGGATCATAGTGATCGGAAGCGTCGAGCCGCATTACTTCGCAGGATACACCGGAGGAAGGAAGGCGTTCCTGCCCGGAGTTGCGGCGTATGAGACCATCGAGCAGAACCACAAACGGGCGCTGAGCATGGAGGCGCAGGCGCTCCGCTTGGATGGCAACCCAGTTCATGAAGACATGGAAGAGGCCATGACATATCTCGACCTCGACAGAGTATTCTCCATAATGGTCGTATTGGACAGGAACCACAGGATATGCTCAGCCCATTCAGGTGACATAGATTCTACCTTCGATGCAGCAGTACGCAAGGCTAATGAGGTTTTCGTCGTAGAGATGAAGCGCAAGGCGGAGATAGTCGTCGCTGTCACTTCCTTCCCGCACGATATCGACTTATACCAGTCCCAGAAAGCTCTGGACAACGCGAAGTATGCGGTGAAGGATGGAGGCATAATCATACTAGTGAGCGCGTGCAGGACAGGCGTCGGTCCAGACACCTTCCTCAACCTTCTCGCCAGTGCGGATTCGCCAAAGGCTGCTTTGGAGAAGATAGGCGAGAGATACAAACTGGGCTATCACAAAGCGGCCAAGATGGCCGAGATAGGACTGAAGATGAAGATGTTCGCGGTCACCAAGCTGGAGCCGTCGATCGCGAAGAAGGCCCACCTTGAGCCCAAGGACACCGTCCAGGAAGCCGTCGACTCCGCATTGGCCGAGCTGGGAGAAGAAGCCAAGGTGACCTTTATTATGGACGCTGTTATTACCGTCCCGAAAGTCCAGCTTGGATAGGATTCAGATTCCATATCGTCGTGATACAGGGAGTGGGACAATGAAGATGGACAGAACAAAGAAGTTGGAGAAGGAGATGCTCACTTGCACATTCTGCGGCTTCTGCAAGAGCGTCTGCCCATACTTCGAGGACAATCAGTGGGACCCGTCGGTGGCGAGGGGCAAAGTCATCCTGGCATACGGTCTCACTAGAGGCGACATCGAGCCAGATGACTCAGTTGTGAAGAGAATCTACCAGTGCACAACTTGCAAGGACTGTGAGAGGAGATGCCCCTCAGACATCAAGGTAATAGAGATCGTCAAGGCTGCCAGAAGGGACCTCGTCGAGGCGGGACACATTCTGCCCGCGCATTCCAAGATCATCGACAACATCGAGCGAACCGGGAACCCTTACGGCGAGACGAAGAAGCCTGACCTTGGAGTGCCTGTCAAGAACGCAGAGATAGGCTACTTCATCGGATGCACCTCGAGGTACAGGACGACCGAGATAGCCTCCCACACGATATCGATACTGAAGAAGCTCGGCGTTGACTTCACGCTCGTTGAGGAATCGTGTTGCGGAAGCACGCTGCACAGGATAGGACACAGGAAGGAAGACATCGTCAAGATGATGAAGGCGAACGTGGACGCCGTGAAGAGGCTCGGTATAAAGAGACTCCTGTTCACTTGCGCAGGGTGCTTGCACATGTTCAAGGAGGAATATGTCAAACACCTCGACTACGACTTCGAGGTGGAGCATGTCGTCCAGTTCCTTTCAAGGCAGAAGCTCGAGCTCAAGCCACTCAAGAAGAGGATCACGTACCATGATCCGTGCCATATAGGCAGGCATATGAAGATCTATGATGAGCCAAGGGCGCTTCTAAAGATGATACCAGAGGCCGAGTTCATCGAGATGAAGGAGAACAGAGAATCGGCAAGATGCTGCGGTGGAGGTGGAGGGGTTAGAGCTTCGGACCCTGGAGCATCGCAGAGGATCGCCTCGAGGAGGGTGAGGTCGGCCTCAGAGATTGCGGATATCCTCGTGACTTCTTGCCCATTCTGCGTCAGCACGCTGGTTTTTGGCAACGACCTCATCAAGGTGGATATAGAGATAAAGGACATTACTGTGCTAATCGATGATCTTCTTGTCTCTTGAGACGGGGATGAAACTTATTGGCCGACATTATGACACTACTTGAGACAGGACGAAACGGGTCCGGTGAAGCAGCGGTGATGGGCATAGTCAACGTCACACCGGACTCGTTTTCCGGTGATGGAGTCCATCTGGACGAAGCAGCAGCTGTTCGAAAGGGCGTCTGGATGTTCGAGGCTGGTGCTGAGCTCGTCGACATCGGAGGAGAGTCCACAAGACCTTATGCCGAGCCGGTCCCAGAGGACGAGGAGTTGTCAAGGGTTATAGGTGTCATCTCGCAACTCTCGACCCTCTATCCTGGGAAGGTCTCGATCGACACCATGAAGCCTGCCGTAGCGGACGCTGCCCTTAAGGCGGGTGCTGCGATTGTGAATGACGTTTCAGGCCTCAGGAGCCCCGATATGAGAAAGGTCGTGGCAGAGAACGGGGCCTCGGTCGTCATTATGCACATGCTCGGAGAACCTAGAACGATGCAGGATTCTCCCGTTTACGGAGATGTCGTCGCCGATGTGATCGAGATGCTGAATATGAGGATCGCGGAGGCGGAAAGGGACGGAATCGACCCCAGGAAGATACTTGTGGATCCGGGCATAGGTTTTGGCAAGACGGTGGATCACAACTTGACCATACTGGCTAGGCTAGGCGAGATGAAAGTTCTCGGAAAGCCGATAGTCGTCGGGGCCTCCAGGAAGTCATTCATCGGCGGCATCACAGGAGCCACTGTGGGGAACAGGCTCGGGGGATCGATCGCAGCTGCACTCGCAGCAACCGCCAATGGAGCGGACATCATTCGAGCTCATGATGTGCCGGAGACAGTCCAGGCGCTGCGGGTCGCTCGACGGATATCGAATGGGCTCTGAGTCAACGAACCATGGCAGATTCCTAATCGTAAAATCGGTCCTATCTCGAGACTCGCGACCATTGCCCTCATAAGCAATGAGCGAAAGCGTGGTCAGAGGCTGGAAAACCATGAAAAGAGTTATAATCGTTGGGAAAGTATAGATGTGGAAAGAACCTGGTGGTTTCGGGGGAAGTCCAGTGATACAGACAAGCAGGAGTGCCACACTTATAGCGCTTGCAGTCGTTCTCAGCATGCTCGTTCCGGCAATCGGAGAAGGCTCGAAGCCCGCGGAGGAATACGGAAGAGCCATTTCGCCCGCGGATGTCGAGTATATGAAATACATCAATATCAACGGATACGAATTCGACCCTCTGCAGGGTATACCAGACCTTCCAGAGTCCTTGAGGTTCGATTCAGAGAAGACTCCTGGCCTCGCTTATTATTTGGTCCAGTTCGACCGGCCGATTACGAAGAGCATGAAGGATGATCTCTCCAGTACGGGAGCGACCATCCTGGATTATGTGAGTTACAACGCTTTCGTAGTAAGGGCGAATCGGGCGACGATAGAGCTTGCCGAGAGCTTGCCTGTTGTGCGTTGGGCGGGCCTGTTCGAGCCTGCGTATAAGTTGAGCCCTAGACTGGCGGAGAGCTACGACCAGGTCGTGGATGATCTGCTGCGCGGCCCTTCCGGCGGCACTGCCTATCAAACCCTCGCCAATGAGCTTGATGACATGTTATCCAGCATAGTCCATACCCCTGATAAGGAAATAATTCCCGTGAAGGTCAGAAGGATCATCACGGTGGAGATTTCCGTCTTCGAGGAATGGAACCTCCCTCTTGTTCTTGACTCGATCGAACGCCTCGGCGGAAAAGGGATTCAATATTCATATCAGTCATCCGGCATAATCAGGGCGGATATGGAGCGCGGCTCCCTGGCAGAGGTCGCACATGAACTCGGAGTGATGTGGATAGAACGATACATGCCCAAAACCCTGTACAACGATATTGCCTGTTGGGTTGTACAGAGCGGAGACACGATCAGCCATGCTACACCTGTGCATGAACACGGGATATGGGGCACGGGCCAGATTGTGACTCTGGCCGATTCGGGAATAGACTATCAACACAACGCCTTTGAGGACCCGGCGGTCTCAGCGCCGGGACCAACTCACCGCAAGGTGACTGACTATTACATTCCATCAGATGCGTGGGGAGACGGCTCCGACCAGGGAGGTAATCATGGAACTCACACTTCTGCAACAGTCGCCGGAGATGATGGTGTCTGGCATGTCTATGACGGTAACTTCTCAGGCAGCAACATGACAATTGGGCCGCACGATGGCATCGCATTCGACGCCACGATTCAGGTCCAGGACATATCCGAAGACGGACACTTCGTGTTTCCACCCACAGACTTCCGCGATATGTATCAAGAGGCTCTGGACCGAGGATCATGGATCCACTCGAACAGCTGGGGATCATCTGGAGCGACCTACAATCTAGATGCCAGCAGTATAGATGATTTCATCTGGAACAATCAGGAGTTCCTCATCATCCACTCTGCTGGGAACAGTGGCTCCTATTTCGGTGCACTGGGCAACCAGGCCGCAGCGAAGAACTTGCTAGCCGTTGGAGCGACCTACAACGGTGCTATGATGGACGACATCGCTGGCTTCAGCAGCCGTGGTCCTGCGGAGGACGGACGGCTGAAGCCGGACATCATGGCACCAGGGGTCGACACCTGGTCTGCACTCGGGGGCGACCCGGATGGGGAGACGGACTTGTATATACAGTACAGCGGAACAAGCATGGCAGCGCCAACGGTTGCAGGCTCCTGCGCTCTTATAAGACAGTATTACATGGACGGTTGGTACCCGACAGGAACGGCGCAGCTGGCGAATGCATTCACCCCCAGCGCGGCACTCATCAAGGCCACCATCATTAACGGCGCAGCGGAGATGACTGGCAATGGAGCATACGATATGGGCGAGGAATGGTACCCCAACAACAGTCAGGGATGGGGAAGAGCCACACTCGATGATTCGCTCTACTTCCTTGGAGACTCTAGAAGACTGATGGCCTATGATGAACGGCTGGGCCTGTCGACAGGTGAAACTGCCACGTATCAGATTGCCGTCGGAAACCCTTCAGCGCCTCTCGAGATCACGCTGGCGTGGTCAGATTATCCTGGAACGACCTACTCAAGCCCCAATCTTGTCAACGATCTCGACCTCGTCGTGAGAGGGCCAGATGGAACTGTGTACTTCGGGAACACATATGAAGGGTTCAACCCTGGAGAGTCTGAGAAGAATCCATCCGAACATGACCACCTGAACAATGTCGAGGGTGTGCTTGTCCTGACCGACCTTCAGATTGGTATATGGACCATCGAGGTCACGGGATTCAACACTCCCGTTGGACCACAGCCGTATGCGCTCGTAGTGACAGGCGAAACGGTGACGGAGATGGGTGTGGTCTCTCTGGATCGGGACATCTATCGGTCGGATGATATCGTCACGGTCCTCGTCTGCGATACGGGTTTGGACGCGGATCCCGAATCTGTGGACACCTCCTACGTACTGCTTTCGAGCACCACGGAAAGCACTCCGGAGAACATAACAGTCGTGGAAACCGGTGATTCGACTTCAGTCTTCAGAGCCACTGTCGCGCTGGACCTCAGCGCATCGCCCGTGCCCGAGGATGGTGTTCTCCAGGTCCAGAATCTCGACTTGATTAGCGTGAGCTATTACGATAACGATGATGGGTCCGGTGGAGCTGACTGGACAGCCGATTTCGCGAGTATAGATGACGACCCGCCCGTCATATCTGATGTCACTGTAAATGCCCTAAGAGCCAAAGGGTGCAAGATCGTGTGGAATACAAGCGAGCCGAGTAACTCCACCGTATTGTATGGGACAGGAATACCTCTCAACTCATCAGTCTCGAGCAGTAGCTTGACCAACATCCACGAAATGTCTTTGACCGGCTTGACCGAGAACGATACCTACTATTTCGCAGTAGAATCGACGGACGAGGCGGGAAATTATGCCTACGACGACAACGGGTCTGCATACTACACCTTCAGGACGCCGCCCATTCCGCCTGTCCAGCCTCCGAGTTCAGAGTGGCCGACTTACCAGAACAACCCAGCGAGATTGGGGTCATCCCCATCCGCAATGTACCCGCCTCTGGAACTCATGTGGAGCTCAGGCCCTTATTCGGAGGAGTACGGGCTGTTCTCGTCACCGATTGTCTCTGAAGGTGTTCTTGTGAGCGCCACAACGGATGGGTATCTCAGGGGTTGGAACCCATACTCTGGTGACTGCCTTTGGACCGAGATGATTGCTGACAACAATTCATACTTGTACATGGGGACGCCGACAGCGATGGAAGGCGTCGTCTTCATATGCTACTCCGAAATTGATCTGTATACATACGAAGTAGATCGCAGGGCATCAGCATTTGACATCCATACTGGGGAACCGATATGGAGCGTCGATCTGGCGGCCTATGGAATCTCTCTCGCATCATATATGAACCTGGCATGCGATGGCGACATGATAGTTGGAGGAGGGACTTCGGTCTTCGCATTGGCCATCGACGACGGGTCCGTGCTATGGCACCAGACCGAAGCGGATTCGCCGTATGGCGTCAGCATCGCGCATGGCCTTGTCTATGCCAACAGCCGGTACCATAGCTATGCGATTCACGCCCTGGACAATCAGACAGGAGATGTAGTCTGGAGCACCGACCTGGGCTCTAGTCCGATTGGTGTTCCGTGCGTCACTGGTGACACAGCTTACGTACTCACCAACTCTGGAGTACTTTATGCCATTGATGCATTCAATGGCGATGCATTGTGGCAGACAATTGCTCTCGGCTCGACGACTATAGGCACGCCGACCTGCAATGGAAACATGATATTCGTCGCAACGTTGTATGGTGGCGTCTATGCGATCAACGCCTTCGACGGGAGCATCATTTGGGAGATTTCGACCTATGAGGCAGAAACGCCCACCATCGCCCACGCGGACGGATACCTCTTTCGCACAAGTCCATTGACTGGCCTCGTGGTGCACGATGCGTCCAATGGCACGATTATGTATACATATCCGCTCGAGGGCGTGGTGGCATCATCTCCCGCAGTTTCGGATGGATGGGTATGGGTAATCGACTATTCAGGGTCGCTCTACGCATTCCATGGTCTGTCGCCCGTCGGCCTGATGGTGTCACCATCCAGTCAGACAGTTGAGACTGCAACGAACAGCACCGTCGAGTTCTGCATCGAGGTTGAGAACTATGGATATCTCGGCGAGGATGTTTTCGACATTGAGCTGACTCCGGGTGTTCAAGCATGGGAGACTGGTATTTTCGCAGCCGACGGCGAGACCCCCCTTGTCGACACGGACGGTGACACGATGATAGACACGGGCCCACTCCAGCCATATGAGAGCTTCGCTGTATCGATCATAGTGTCTGTCCCGGCGAATGCGTCTGGTGGCGACTCGGACGAGACAGTATTGAGACTGCTCTCCAGCTCTGACAGCAACATTTCTATGTGCGCTTCTGTCGAGGCTCTGGTGCCTTTGCCAGGGGCCAGCATCGGCCCTTCGAAATACGCTGCGGTTGATCCAGGGGAGGCTATGACTGCGACCATGCAGGTCCGCAATGATGGAGGTTGTGCGGATACAATTGATATAGGGACGATTTCGGCGAACAACTGGGATATGAGCTTGTTCGCAGCAGATGGCAGTACACTGCTGACCGACACTGATGGAGACGATTTGCCTGATGTGGGGATACTCAATGGATTGAACGAGACCACGATTGTTGTCGAGCTCTCTGCGCCGATTGACGTGGGTATGGGAGGATACGATGAAATCACGGTAACGGCGCTATCATCCTTGAACCCATATGCGAGCGATTTTGCACGAATCGTCGCGGAGGTGGGGTCTTTCGTGTCCGACGAATGGCCAACGCTGGGACATGATGTTGGCAGAACTGGTATAAGCCCTGTTGATTACGAGCTGCCTCTAACGTTTGACTGGTCAACCCCTGAAGGAGGAAGCCCTGTCGTATCTGATAGGATGGTGTACTATGCAAGCGGTGATGGAGACCTGAACGCGCTGGATGTGAGTTCCGGTGATATGATTTGGACAGTGATGCTTGGATGGTACGGACCCGGGTATGCGGGGTCGCCCTCGGTTTCAGGCGAAATGGTGTATGTGACTCTCTCGAACTCGTCCGGCTACCCTGCCATCTACGCAGTTGACAAATACTCAGGAGAGTTGAGATGGTCATATGAGGCGGATACTCACGGTCAGGGATACCATCAAATCAGCACTCCGGTCGTCGCTCTCGGAAGTGTATACTGGGCTATTACAGCAGACGGGACCGTCTATGCGAACGATGCATTGACCGGTGATCTCAAATGGCAATCTTCGACAACCGGGGAGTACGGGGGAGCGGGCCCAACCTACTGGAAGGGCATGTTGTTCGCTACTGACGCCTATTACGGAATTACTGCATTTGACGCGCTGACCGGTGAAGTCGTGTGGAAGAGACAGGACTTTGAGATTTTCTCCGCCCCGGTTGTGACCGACGAAATCCTATATGCCTTCGATCTAGATGGAGGCATATGGGCAATCAACCCGTTCGATGGAGAAACGATATGGGCTAGAGGAGGCAGTTACCTATTCCATGAACCGCTCGCCTTCCGCCCCCTCTGCGTGAATGACATCTTGTTCGCTGAGGTGGAGCTGAATTGGTCAGATTTTAGCATGCGCGCCTTAGATGCTTTGACGGGCGATGTATTGTGGACTGACAGCTTGACTTACTCCTGGCACTTCTCATCGCCTGTCTACAGCAATGGCATCGTATACGCTATTGCAGAGGGAGAAACGATATGTGCCTGGAATGCGACAACGGGTGAAGTACTGCTTACGCAGGATCTCGTGGGTGGCGTTTTCTATTCATCAGTGATAATGAGCGATGGATACCTGATTGTTGATTCGTCCCCAGGTTTGGAGGCCTATGGATTCAAGGGCGTCGGCACGGCCGTCTCCACAAATGCGTCCCCTGACCCGCTGGTGCTGAGCATTGGCGAGGCAAAGACCGTCGAGGCAGTTGCCTACGATGTCTTCGGAAACCCCGCCCCGGAGGCCGTTTTCGAGTGGGAGTCACTTGACGGCATGGGAGCCATAGTTCCGATGACGGAGTATGGCGGTGTTGTAGCCTACATGGCAGGGAGTGTTTCGGGGACGGACACACTACAGTACACTCATGGCTCACTCTCAGGGACTATTGAAGTGGAGATACGTCCGGGCAACGCGACATGGATGGCCATCGAACCGAGGGAGGTCTCCATCGCGCCTGGTGAGATTATAAGTTTCTCCGCAACTGTGAGAGATGAATTCGGAAACGAGTGTCCCAACATCGACATCGTGTGGAGTGCATCTGAATCCGCGGGGGCAATAGATGAAGATGGCTCGCTCGTGGCTTCGACCGTTGTAGGCACAGGAATGGTAATCGCTCAACTTGGGAACTTATCGGCTTCGGCGACGGTTACGATACTGCCAGGGGAGTTGGCCGCAATCACAGCGTCCCCGCAATCCGCTACCGTTACGGTCGGATCTTCATTGACCATAGAGACGGCTGCCTCTGATGCGTTCGGCAATGCTCTGTCGAGCGTCAATATGGAATGGTCGAGCAGCACAGGTACGATCCTCCCAACGGGAGACTACAACGAATGCGCGGTTCTGATAGCCCCAACATATCCAGGCTCAGTCATGGTAACCGTCTCCTCCAACGGGTTGGCAGCGAACGTTGCCGTCCAGGTCGTAGCGGGAGCGCTAGACCGGATCGTGCTCTCGCCCAGCCCGATTACGATTCACGCAGGAGAGAGCGTGACCATCGAAGCATTGTGGGAAGATTCGTATGGGAACGACCTCGAGGAGAAGCTCATGGAGTGGACTCACAGCATTGGCGACCTGACGGTCGGCGATGATGGACTTTCTGCCGAGCTGCATGCAGGGAGCGTTCCAGGACAAGGTGTGGTGACCGCATCGTACGACAATGTCACGGAATCGGTGACTGTGACCGTTCTGGAAAGCGAGCCGCGCTTCAGCTCTGGCGAATCGATCCTGATAGCGTCGGCCATTGTTGCGGCCGTTGCCGCCATCCTCATCGCCTTGTTCATCCTAAGAAGGCGTAAAGGGCCATCAGCGACAGATATCAGCCCTCCGGTTGAACAGCCTCCGACCACTTGAGCTTCAGAGAATGGATATTTGTGGAGACTCTCAGAACGGGCAGAAGGCCTCCGTGGGATCATGGGAGAAAACCGAGCCTAGTCAGGCTGAGAATGTATCCAAGTGGGCCCGTCGCGATTTGAACGCGAGTCACCAGCACCCCAAGCTGGAAGGATTCCAAGCTACCCCACGGGCCCGAAAAGGAATGGGTTTGCGAGGGGCGCCTAGTATGGCGCTACCTCGTCAATCAGGTCCGCATGCGTCAGAATCATTCTTCGGCAGCAGTATCTATCGACATGGAGAGCGTCGAGTACCTCCTTGGGAGATTCTCCCATGCCGGTTCTCCTGATGAACTCCTCGAAAGCGCTGCCGACAACCTTGCCGCATGTGAAGCATCGAACTGGTATGATCAACTTCATCACCTGTACGATTTCTGACGCTTCTTCCTGGCACCCCTTCCGAGAGGCTTCTTGGGAAGCTTCCTCCTCGGGTCGGACACCAGCAGTGACCTGTCGTACTTGACATACATCTCCTGGAGCTTCTCGTCCCCAAGAAACTGCACCAGCCCTTTCGCAATGGCTGTCCTGGTGGCGGCCGCCTGGCCCATGAAGCCTCCACCGCTGACATTGATGTCAATGTCGACCTTCGAGGCCTTGTTACCAGCCAATGTAAGTGGCTCCATTATCTTAACGCGCGCCAGATAAGGCTCGTATATCTCGATTGGGACACTGTTGACTCGGACCAGGCCGCGCCCTTTCCTGACTGTCGCGCGGGCGACTGCGCTCTTCCTCTTGCCGCTGACGACAACAACTTTCATGTGATCACGACCTCCCTGAGCCAAGTTCCCTGGATACCTCACTGAGGTATATGGACCTGGCAGGCGCCTTCCTATCAGCATCAGGGACCTCTGCCTGGATGTCTCGCAGCTCCTTTGGAACGCCGACATAGACCCTCAGGCGCTTCAAGGCCTCCTTCCCTGTAGTCTTCCGGTATTCGAGCATGCCCCTCACTGTGCGTTTGAATATCATGTCTGCGGCGCGGGGATACTTGGGCCCGCTGAAGTTCTTGCCCCTGGCCCATCTCTGCTTGTAGTGGGCGATTATCTGCGATCTGTTACCTGAAATTCTAACCTTCTCCGCGTTGACGATGGTTATCTCCTCACCTGAGAGCAGACGTTTTGCCACCTGAGTGCACAACCTGCCCAGTACCTGTTCCTGTGCGTCGATTACTGCCAGATCATCACCCCATTATCCTTACTTTTGAGCCCTTGGGATTCTTCGCAATGAGCTCTTCGATCGATACGCTCTGGCCTCCCGCACTGGCAATCTTCTTCTTTGCCTGATCCGACGCGCGAAACGCGGCCACCGTCACCTTCTTC
>JBFEPA010000019.1:0-13864 GCA_041550275.1 Thermoplasmata archaeon
AGCCTCATGTCGGAAGGCGAGGAACGCGTGTGTTCAAGTCTCGCCAGATGAGCGTCGACCCGCAGGCCGTCCGTCTCCGCCTGACCCACGAGCATATTGGCTGCGACCTTGCGGCCGAACGCAAGCAGAAGCGCTCCTTTCATGCCCTCTGCCGCCGCATGCGCCAGCAGCGTCTTGCCTTCTGAGACGAGCTTCAACGATATCGCAGGACGGCACAGAACGAAATCCATAACAACTTCCTTGCAGTGGGCGAGTTCGACAGCGGCATACTTCATCTGCTTGCGTCGGGCGGGCATGTTCCCAAAGAGGTCCTCCACCACGATCTCGGTCCCCTCCGGGCATCCTATCGCAGATGTTGACACGACGCTTCCGTCATCCAGCACAATCTCGGCGCCTTCATTGCGACCACGCTCCCTCGTCCTCACGGTCACGCGCGCAACGGAGGCGATAGACGACAGCGCCTCCCCTCTGAAGCCGTAGGTGTTCAGGCTTCGCAGGTCGTCAATCGTGCTGATCTTGCTTGTCGCATGACGCTGGAACGCGGCCTCGGCGTCCTCCGCGGACATGCCGTCGCCATCGTCCTTGACGGAGATGGTCTTCCGCCCGCCCTCCTCGACGGAGACTGCTATCTCGGCTGCACCAGCGTCGAGGGCGTTCTCGATGAGCTCCTTCAACACGGAAGACGGCCTCTCGACCACCTCGCCGGCGGCTATCTTGTCCACCGTGCTATCGTCGAGAACCTTGATTCTTCCCACTTGACTCACCGCTCCTCTTCTTCAGCTCTGCGAGTTTGACGTATGCCTCCATAGGGGTCATGTTGCCGAGATCCATCTCTCTCAGTTCCTTGACCACGGAGGGGTCCAATCTCCCGGAATCGACCGAGAAGCGCATCTGTGCGTGGACCTTCTTTCCGGCCTTTACCTCGATGCTGTTCTTCTCCTCTATGTCGCTCAGCACCTCCCCCGCGCGCGTGACGACACTTGCTGGCACGCCCGCCAACCTGGCGACCTGTATCCCATAGCTCTTGTTCGCCTTTCCTGGGACGACCTTCCTCAGGAAGACGACCTCGGAGCCCTGCTCCTTGACTGCCATGGAGTAGTTCTTGACTCCGTCAAGGGAATCCGCCAGCTCCGTCAGCTGGTGATAATGTGTGGCGAACAGCGCCTTGGCACCGATCTTGTCCTGCTCGTAGAGATGCTCGGCCACCGCCCATGCGATTGCGAGCCCGTCGAACGTGCTCGTCCCCCTCCCGACCTCGTCGAGCAGTATGAGGCTGCGCTTCGTTGCGCAGTTGAGGATATTCGCCAGCTCGGTCATCTCGACCATGAAAGTCGACTGTCCTCTTGAGAGGTCGTCGAACGCGCCGACCCGGGTGAATATCCTGTCCACGAGGCCGAGCCTCGCCTCCGACGCCGGGACGAACGATCCCGCCTGCGCCATGATGACGATGTGTGCTATCTGCCTGAGATAGGTCGACTTGCCAGCCATGTTCGGCCCAGTCAGTATCACGAGCCTGTTGGAGCCTGTGTCGAGCCGCACGTCGTTCGGGACGAACGAACCACCGAGGACCCGTTCTACGACTGGGTGGCGAGAATCCCTCAGAAGCATGGCATCGCCCTCGTTGACGACCGGCCGGACGTAGCCGTTCGTTGCAGCTGTTTCGGCGAACGACCGCAACACATCTATCGATGCAACGGCGGCTGCTATGCCACGTACCCTCTCGCCGTGCGACGAGACCTCCTCACGCACGCGCGTGAATATATCGTATTCGAGCGTGTGCATGCGCTCCTGCGCGGCTAGGATAGTCTCCTCCTTCTCCTTCAGCTCGGGTGTGACGTACCGCTCGCCCGTGCTGAGAGTCTGCTTGCGCGAGTAGTCGGAAGGCACGTTCTTCATGTTGGCCTTCGAGACCTCGATGTAGTATCCGAAGACGTTGTTGAATCCAAGCTTGAGGTTCTTGATGCCCGTGCGCTCTCGCTCCGAGCGCTCCAAGTTCGCGATCCACTTCCTGCCCTCTCTCGATATCTTCCGGAGACCGTCAAGATCCTCATCGAACCCGTCCTTGATCAGTCCTCCATCTTTGAGCGTCACAGGCGGATCGTCCGAGATGGAGTTCTTGATGAGCTGAGCCAGATCCGACACGTCCACGAGCTTGCCGGCCAGGTCGCTCAGTCTCGTGGATCTCACCTCCGCTAGGGCATCCCTGAGCGGGGCTACTGCCTCCAAGCAGGTCCTTACGCCAAGCATGTCCCTGGCGTTCGCGCTGCCGTGGACCACACGTGCTATCAGCCGCTCCAGATCCCTTATGGTTCCGAGCGCGTCCCCGAGCTCCATTCTGAGAGAAAGGTTGGAGACGAGCTCCTCGACGGCGTCCAGCCTGCCGTCTATCTCGTCGATACTCATTGATGGTTCCATCAGCCAATGCCTGAGCTTCCGGCCGCCCATCGGCGTGAGCGTGTGATCCAGCACGGAGACCAGAGTATTTTCCTGGGAGGCGTCATGGACGTTCCTGACAACCTCGAGATTGCGCATCGTCGCCTGGTCAAGTATTAGTTTGTCTGAGAGGGAGAAGTAACTAGGCCTCGAGACGAATTCCAAGCCTCTCTTCTGAGTGGTTTCGAGGTATCTCAGTATGGCACCCGCGCTGGAGGCTGCGACAGGCCTGTCCGATAGGCCCAACCCTTCTATGGTTTGAAGCCGGAAGTGCCTCTTCAGGAGCGGCCCCGCGGCCTCCGGCATGAAGGAGAAGTCCTCGAGCGGCGTGAGCCTTGTGCCCGTGTGCTCGAATTCGTTCCTAAGAAGGGCTGACTCGAAGCTCTCAGGGACGAGCACCTCTCGAGGCTGCCTCTGGGCGAACTCCGTCAGGACCTTGCCCTCTGCGTCATCGCCGTCGACCTCCGTGGCGACGAACTCGCCGGTGGATATGTCCACAAACGCCATCCCGTAGACGCCGTCTCGTTCTGTGAGCGCCATGAGGTAGTTGTTCGTGTGACTGTCCAGCGCGGAGCCCTCGAGGACCGTACCAGGAGTCACTATCCTCACCACACCGCGGTCGACAAGCCCCTTCGCGCTCTTGGCGTCCTCGAGCTGCTCGCATATCGCCACCTTGTACCCCTTGTTGAGCAGCCTTGGAAGATATGAGTCAAGAGCGTGCCACGGGACACCACAGAGCGGTATCTTCTCCTTCTTGCCCTTGTCACGCGAGGTGAGTGTTATCTCAAGCTCCTTCGAGCCTATGACGGCGTCCTCCCCGAACATCTCGTAGAAGTCCCCGAGGCGGAACAGAAGAAGGCAGTCGCTGTGCTGCTCCTTGATCTTGAAGTACTGGTCCATCATCGGCGTGGTAGCTCTTCCCACGGGTCTGCTCCCCCTTGTTCCGGAAAGACATGGAACATGATATTTCTACTTATTGAGTGGGTCAGACGAGTTGTCGGCCGTCATCCTTTTTACCGATGCTTACGATATCGATGTCAGAAGGGATGGATGGACCGACTTGTCAGAGAGTCCAAACATATTCGTGTACACGGACGGGGCTGCGAGAGGCAACCCTGGACCGGCAGCGATTGGCTATGCCATCTTCGACCCCGAGGGCAACTGCATCGAGGAGGATGGCAAGTACATCGGGCCCCACACGAACAACGAGGCGGAGTACGAGGCCGTCTTACTGGCGTTGGAGGCTGCAGAAAGACTCACCCGACGCGTAGTGAAATTCCATTCCGACAGTGAGCTGATGGTCCATCAGGTGAACGGGGTGTACAAGGTCAAGAAGGACCATCTGAGGGAGTATGTCGAGCGGATCCACAAGGCAGTGGAAGCCTTTGAGACCTTCAGGTTGGTGTATGTTCCCAGAGAGAACCCGAACATACAGAAGGTGGACGACATGGTGAACAGAGTCCTGGACGAGCTCAGATGAGCGAGGTTAGACCATGGTGACTTCGGCGAGGAGATCGGGTATGCGGATGAAAGGCGTGTCTCGGCTGGACGACTTCGGAGTTGTCGACGACACGCGCGCGAGATACAAGAGCTACGCCGCCGCTGCGTCGAAGCTTGACCCGCGCAACCGAGCGGCTTGGTGGCGCGACGTCTTCCGCAGAGACCCCGACATGTTGGAATTCATCAATGGTGATGAGAAGAAATAGGCTGCTTAGTGAGCGACGATTTCTCCACACACGCGCACATTCGAAAGGAACATTGAATACTGATACCCCCGTTCGTTCATCTGTCCCCGAGTTAGGAGGAGATATATTGATCAAGGAGACAACTGTCCGTGAAGAGAAGCAGTCATTGCATCCCACACCCAAGGTCGACCGGTCTTTCACCAGTGCTTCTGGCGGAAGCGCATCATCCAGGGTGGGGCATTGGGTCGCAGCCTTTGCCCTGGTCGCATTGATCACGACTTCCATGGTGCTCGTTCTCGCGACCGTGCCGACGAACACCGCAGCGGAGTCGCATGACCCCATATACATCTGGGGAGATCCGGCGTTCGCAGACGGAATAGCCGTGAGCGGCGTGAGGTCAGGGTCAGGCACGCAGGGCGACCCCTACATCATCAGCGATTGGGAGATCGTCATAACCACGGGCGTCGTAACCGAACACGGCGTCTGCATCCGCGACACTGATGCGCACTTCATCATCCGGAACGTGACCGTCTCGCAGACAGAGTTCCACGGGACGTTGAACTTCAACGGCATATATCTCTGGAACGCGGACAACGGTACAGTCGAGGACTGCACGCTCACTGGCTGGTTGAAGAAGGGCATCTATACGACCGGCTCGAGCAACGTGTTGATCAGGGACAATGACGTATCGATCGAGCCGAGCCTTTCCTCCGACAGGATGGGGATAGAGGTATACTCTGCACCATCTGTGGATGTGGTAGTCAGCGGGAACAACGTCACCAGCGCCAACTATGGGATAAAGGTGGGATACGCTGATGGCATCACTGTCAAGAACAACCATGTGCTTGGAGTAAACAAAGGTGGCATTCTGCTCCAGTATTCAGAGTCTGGAACCGTATGGGGCAACATGATGACGGGATGTGGCATAGACTTGTGGATTGGCACACTTGCGGAGTCGAACTCTCACGTCATCCCGCAGAACAACACGGTGAACGGGCTTCCCGTCCACTATGTGAAGGACGTCACGGGCTCCTCCTATGACAGCGAATCCGTAGGCCAGCTCATATTCGCCAATTGTGCGGATGTCACGGTCTCAGGCATGAGCTTCTCCGATTGCGATGTCGGCATCCAGGTGTACTACTGTAACGGAGTGTCGTTGAGCGGAATCACGGTCGCCGACGCGATATACAATGGTATGACGGTGCATTACACTGATGACTTCGAGATGACTGACTCGACCATAAGTAGGTCCGGACGGGTCGGCCTTGAACTGTGGAGTGGTGTGGACTTCACCGTCGCGAATTGCACGATCGAGTCCAATCTGAACAATGGCATGTCCATCACATACTCCCAACAGGTCAATGTGACAGGCTGCAACATATCATACAACGACAACCTCGCGTCGTGTGGTATCGACTATCGTGTGCTAAACACGGCGATAGACCTTCAGTCTTCAATAACATACAACGAGTTCCGCGGCAACGCTGTGGGCGTGGCGCTCAGTGGCTGCAGAGGTGTGATGGTCCACCACAACAGCTTCATCGACAACACGGTACAGGCGGAGGACACCGAGACAGACCTCAATCAGTGGGACAACGGAACCGAGGGGAACTACTGGAGCGACTACGACGGACTGGACGTGGTTGACCCATTCGGCATAGGCGACACGCCATACGACATAGATGGCAACACCTTCGACAACTACCCGTTGGTGGACGTCCAAGTCATACCTGAGTTTGGATCCCTCCTGGTTCCGATAGCATTCATCCTAGCGGTCTTCGCAGTGGCGAGACGTAGGATGGGATAGGCAGCCGACAACTCTGCCGCTCCCACGGGCACAGCATCGAGACCGTGACACCATTACTCTGGAGGAGGTGGCATCTCATGCTCCTGCTCCTCAGCATGCGCGTCGACCTGGACCTTCTTCCTGAGGCCTAAATACATCGCGAGTGCCACTATCGATATCAGTGCGAACGCGGCAACGGCGATTCCCAGGAGCGCCATCTGCGATTCCAGCGAGTCGATTCTGCCATTGGCATCATCCAGTCCTTCCTGAGCGTCCCGAAGGTCGTCCATCGTTTGATTGAGGTCGGCCAATGTGTCGTTCAGGCGCGCCATGGTCTCCTCTAGGTCGTCCGTATGTCCGTCATCAGGCGGCTCGTAGGTGACGGTGACGGACGCGCTCGCCCAGTTGCCTGCCGAATCGGTGGCAGTAGCGATGATGTAGTTGTCCCCCTCAGTGACTATGACGTCACAGGAGAACGACCCGTTATCCTCAACGCTCACGACCATGCCGTTGACGACCAATGAGACTCCAGGCTCGGTCAATCCGGTGACTGTCACGACAGAGACGGAGACCGATTCGCCATCCTCGGGGCTTTCTATCGACACCGGAGGCGGTGTGTCGTCGACACCAACGTACCTATCACCCCAGATGTCAGACTTCGCGCCGTCGGCCTGCGCCCAGACGGCGAAGCCATTGCCGTCACCGTCCATCGCGATTGACACGTCTGAGATAGAACCCAGTGTGTCGGAGTTGAGCTGCTCGGACGGCCCCCAGCCACTGCCGTGCTCATAGACTGCGGCTCGTACATCGTCAAAGAAGCCGTCGTCATGGAGGAACAGCATCAAAGCGGTTCCATCATCATTCATCACGATATCTGGACTGGTTACTTCGCCGTATTCGGAAGAGAGCAAATAGAGTTCATCTCCCCAGCCGTCCTCAGAGTCGAATGACATGCAGTATATTCCTTCGTCAACAAGCGCGCTATCATACCTCGACCAGACCACGAGGGCGTTGCCTTCTGAGTCGACGCCCACTCTGGGGTACGCATTGTCCGCCAAGGCGCTCGTCGACACGATGTATTCGTCCTCCCAGCCAGTGTCGGCATCGTAGACGACCGCTCTTACCTCATACGGCTCAGTTAAGAGGTTCACCGAGTGGTCCCATACACACATCGCATCTCCGTTGCCACCGACCGCAATCCTCGGATCGGACCAACTTGCGTATTCAGCGATCTGTTGCGCGTCTCCCCAACCAACAGACGCATCGTATCGCTTCGACCATAGAGTATCGTCTGCATTAGACTGACACCACACGACTATGATGTTGCCCTCGTCGTCGGAATCCATGGAAGCGGCGTAGGCGGATACGGTACTTTCGGCCTCGTCGAGGACCGACGGCGCGCTCCAGCCAACGCCTTCCTCGAACTCGCTTACCATAACCCTCCGGGGCATGGCCATATGAGTCCATACGACGATAATCGCACCGTCGTCGGTCATCACTGCTCCGTGATCATAGTCGTCCGCCGTGCCGTCCTCTCCGACCGGCTCAGGACCGACCCAGCCAACGCCTCTGACGAAGCGGTTCGACCAGAGGTCCAAGCAGATGACGCTCGCGTTCCTCTGTGACCACAGGACGACAGCGTTCCCTTCGTCGTCAATTGCTACTTCGGGATAACGGGTTTCGGTATTCGTGTCATCGATCGGCTCCGCATCGGTCCATCCCTCGCCGGCCAAGAATAGCCTCGCCCATACGCTGGGGCCAGAGCCATTGCTCTGAATCCAAGCCACGGCGATGTCGCCGTTCTCGTTCATATCGCAGACAGAGTCCCACGTGCCGTGGAGATCGTAATCCTCAACGAGGAATGGCTCGCTCCAACCGACTTCATATTCGGCCGAGACGTTCACCGCGGTCAACGCTGTGAGAACCAGAGCCATCGAAACCAGGGCAGAGATGATCACACCATCTTTCCTCATGCAAACCCCCTTACCGACTGGATTCAAATGCGTCGAGGGGCAATTAAGGTTTGGGCGCGGTGCGTGTCATTTGCCTCTATTGCAGATTCTTGGCTCCATGGCGGCGACTTCAATGGGATGGCAACCGTGGAAAGCGTCTTTCATCGGAAAGTGAGTAGCCCCGGGAGGATTCGAACCTCCGTCGCAAGATCTCTCCTTGCGAGATACACAATCCAGAGTCTCGCATGATTGACCACTACACTACGGGGCTTTGCTGGCGGAAATGGCTATTCCGGTCCCGATATATAAGGAGTTTCGGCCCTGTCACGGATACAGCGGGTCTCACCCATCCAGCCCATCTATGGCAGCGACCATCTGGCCGAATACGCCATCTATACCGGTCGAGCCATCTATGTCCACGATGCAGCCCTTCTTTCTGAAGTGCTCGACTAGGGGGGCGGTTTGCTCCGTGTATATCTTGAGCCTGTTGCGAACTGTGTCTTCCTTGTCGTCGTCCCTCTGTATCAGAGGCGAACCGCACTTGTCACAGACGCCCTCCGCCCTTGGAGGGTTGAACTTGACGTGATAGACCGCAGCGCACTTCGGGCAGATCCTCCGGCCCACTGCGCGCTCCACGAGCGCCTCCAAATCGACCACGATGTTGAGGACGAGGTCTATATCTGTCATCTTGTCCAGCTCCTCGGCCTGGCCCATGGTCCTGGGAAAGCCGTCGAGGATATAACCGCCTTCACAGTCCGGCTGAGACGCTCTGTTGGATATGAGCTGGACTATGAGGTCGTCGGGGCCGAGGCGCCCGCTATCGAGGTACGATTTGATCTTGACGCCAAGCGGTGTCTGCTTCGCCACCGCCTCCCTCAAGAGGTCGCCTGTCGCAATCTGTGGTATGCCGTACTTCTTCGACAGACGCTGGGCCTGTGTGCCCTTCCCTGCGCTAGGGGGCCCGAAGATGATCAGTTTCAACATCTGAACAACCTGTTCGAAGCATCTTGGAGGAGGTACTTATTTATTCGCAACTGACCGACCTCCACGCGCATGGTTCGTGAAAATTATTTTATCCGCCAGCGGCATTAGCGGTCAATGGTCCATATGAAGAAGGAAGTCGTAGAAGAGATAGAGAGGATTGCCGGAAAGGAGCGATACTCGACAGAGACCGCCGACCTCTACGTATACGGCTTCGATGCGTCAATACATCACATGACGCCCGACATTATAGTCCGTCCAGCAACGGCAGAGCAGGTGTCCGAGGTCGTCAAGCTCGCGAACAGGACCCTCACGCCGATCGTGCCAAGGGGAGCAGGGACCGCCATGTGCGGACACACCGTGCCACTCAAGGGCGGCATAATCATCGACCTGACGGGCATGAACAAGATCAAGGAGATGCGGGTGGAGGACCTGTACTGCGTAGCGGAGCCAGGAGTCATCTACGACACACTCAACGCTGAGCTGGGCAAGCACGGATTCTGGTTCCCGACAACGCCGGGAAGCGCAGAGGCGTGCACGATAGGCGGGATGGTTGCGACCAACGCCTCGGGCATGAGGGCCATCAAGTACGGCGCTACGCGCGACTACGTGCTCGGGCTCGAGGTCGTCCTGCCGACCGGGGAGATCATACACACGGGCACGAGGACGCTGAAGAACTCGTCCGGATACCAGCTCGATCGGCTCATGGTCGGCAGCGAGGGCACCCTCGGAATCATCACGGAGGTGACGCTCAGGTTCGCAGTCAAGCCCAAGGCATCCGCCATGACCGTCGCCGCGTTCAATTCATTAGTCGATGCCGGCAGGTGCGTATCGAACATCATCGCCAAGCCGTTGCTGCCGTCGGCGATAGAGCTGATGGACTCAGTGACGATCAAGGCGGTCAACAAGTGCATGAACGTGGGCCTGCCCGACTGCGAGGCCATCTGCATGATAGAGGTGGACGGCCATCCCAAGGCGGTCGAGGAGGAGATGAAGGTTGTCGAGGAGATATGCCGCGAGAGTGGCGCGTTCTCCACCGAGGCTTCGAGCGATAAGAAGAAGATCACCGAGTGGACCCAGGCGAGAAAGGCCATACTGCCGTCGCTGAGCAGGTACGGGGAGAAGTTCGTCTCCGTGGCGCTCGCGGACGACATGTCCGTGCCCATATCCAAGATACCCGAGGCCGTCGAGGCGTTCCAGAAGATAGCCGAGGCGAACGGCGTGATAGTGGGGACTTATGGCCATTCCGCGGACGGCAACCTGCACACCAAGATGCTCGTCGAGCCGTACTCGAAGGAGAGCTGGAAGGCTGGCGAGAAGGCGGTCGGAGAGATCTACGACAAGGTGCTGGAGCTGGGCGGGACAGTGACTGGCGAGCATGGCGTGTCCATCACGAAGGCCCCGTACATGCAGAAGGAGCGCAGAGACTCAATCGGCGCGATGAAGGCGATAAAGAAGGCGCTGGACCCGAACGACATAATGAACCCGGGAAAGATATTCGACTGGGAGGGCAGCATCATCTCCCACCTGAGGTATCCGGCGTTCCTGGACGAGACCTGCGCATGCAAGAGCGACTGCAAGGAAGGGTGACTCTACCGATAAGTCGGTGAGGCGAGAAGATTATTAGCCGATGCGACATAGCTCGTGGCAGATGCGCCAACACAACGTACTGGCGAAGCTCTTCTGGTGCGGCAAGTGCAATGTACCGCTCATCGGCCCCAGCTGCGGCAAGTGCGGTGAGCGGGGCGGAGAGGTGCCGCTCTCGCCTCCGGGCGATGTCCGGCTGGCGATGGAAGGGACGAAGAAGAAGCTGCGGTACCTGTTCCTCAAGGAGTTCGGCGTTCAGCAGATCGTCCCGGACGTCGTCGTCCTCAACAAGACTTCTGGCGACGACCGTTCCGAGGAGGTCATAATCGATGGGTACAGGGTCGCCCTACTCAGGTACAACCTGGACAACCGGCGACACGAGCTCGTCCTGAGGCTGGACGGCGCGAGGATGCTCGTCGCCATGGGTTCCAAGAAGCAGATAGTGATCCGCAAGGCCGAGGGACACATGAAGGGCAAGTACCTGCCACGAGATGCCATCGGCACTTTCGACCCTGGAATAAGGGCTGGAGACGAGGTCGTCATCAGGATGGGCAACTTCATAGGATGCGGCTCGGCCAAAGTCGATGCGGCTGCGCTCAGACACTCTGAGAAGGGCATCAAGGTGAGGGAGTTCGCCAAGGCTGGGCCGCTGTCCCCCAGGAGCAAGAAGGTGTGGACTCGGCTGCTCGTCAGGGCGAACCAGCCGCATCTCGTCGCGAAGAAGTCGAAGGCGGAGCACGAGCTGCGAGAGGCGATATCCGCGAGGAAGCTGCCCGTTACAGTATCGTTCAGCGGCGGCAAGGACAGCCTCGTCGTCATGGACCTCACGCTCGGAGTCACGAAGGATGTCACCGCCATGTTCATAGACACGGGGCTGGAGCATCCCGTCACGAAGGCCTATGTGGACCGGTTCACGAGAAACAGGCAGGTGAGGCTGCTGAAGGCGCATGCGGGCAATGCGTTCTACGACAATCTGGGCACATTTGGCCCGCCCGCGAAGGATTTCCGATGGTGCTGCAAGGTCTGCAAGCTCGCGCCGGCATCATCGCTAATAGAACAGACCTATCCGAACGGCACGATCACCATCGAGGGAAACAGGAGATTGGAGTCGTTCTCAAGAGCCTATTCCGAGCTCGTGGAGGAGAATCCGTTCGTCCCCGGACAGGTGACGGTCAACCCGATAAGGAACTGGTCTGCCCTGGATGTCTGGCTGTACATCATATGGCGCAATCTGGAGTACAACCCGCTGTACGAAGAGGACATCGAACGCGTCGGATGCTGGATGTGTCCATCGGCCCTGGCAAGCGAGTCTGAGGAGATAGCGCGTATCACGCCCGAACTGGCGCGAGCATGGGAGCTGAGGCTCCACGAATGGGCGGAGGCCAACGGTCTGCCGCAGGCTTTCGTCACATACGGATTCTGGCGTTGGAAGCAGCTGCCGCCGAAGATGAAGGAGCTCGCGCAGCGGCTGGATGTCAATGTGAAGCCAGTAAGGGCGGACACTCTTGATCTGAAGGTGCTGAAGGGCGTGAGCCCGTGCACATCTGGAGGGTATTCCGTCGATGCAGTCCTCGCGACAGAGAAACCTCATTCGCTGAAGAGGGTCGAGGAGATGCTGAAGGTCATCGACGACGTGGACCTGTCAGAGGAGTTCGGGGTGGCGAGGATAGACAGCGGCAAAGGCAGGCTGAGGATATTCGCAGGCGGACAGATAACCGCAACTGACGAGTCGGCCAAAGCCGCGGCGCAGCTGTTCGAGAAGGGTGCGAGGGCGCTTCTGAGAGCGAGCATGTGCACCAGATGTGGCATATGCGTCAGAGCATGCGGGCAGGGTGCGATATCGTTGGATGATGACATCGCAGTCGACGAGGAGAAGTGCACACACTGCGGAGCATGCGTCGACAGCTGCGTTGTTGCCCACTACTTCGATAAACTCGCGTCCGGCCTGACGACGCCGTCAGAGCCGAAGAAGAAGCGCAAGAGGAAGCGATGATCAGTCGTCCTCGTCCTTCAGCTTCTTTGCGACGACGAGCGTCTCGCTCTTCGCCTTCGAAACGCCCTTCTTGCCTATTCCAATCGCCTTCTTGAAGAGCGGTTTCGTCTCGCGCACGACCGTCTCGGTCGCGTGCACTCCGGCCTCGAGCACCTCGCCCGTGGTAACCGCCACCTTCTTCGTCCCTCTGTCGACGACGCTCCTGCTCGGATCGCCGCCGCAGTCAGCGCAGCTCGCCGCTTCGCCGATCTCCTTGCCACACTTCGAACACTTAGCCATTAGTCCTCACCTCTCGTCAGAGTACGCCCACCCAACCCTATAAACATATCATCGGCATTTACAGCAGCAAGAGCGCCAGAAAGGCGGCTTGGGAAGGTGACATGGCAGACATCGTGATGATAGTCAGTGCGATAGCGGGGTTCGCGCCGGCGATGGGGCTTATGTTCTACACCCTCAGGGACTATACCTTCCCAGCGGTAGAGAAACCTTTCTTCGACGACAGGAAGGTGTTCGCCTTCTTCGCTCTTGGCATCGTCCTCGGCATGGTACTATTCGCGTTCGAGGAATGGGGTGGCACAGCCTCATCGGAGGAGACGCTGCTCGTGCTCATCGTCGGCTTCGCCCTGATGGAGGAGTCGATGAAGCTCATGATACTCAACTTCCCGCGGTTCCAGCGGAAGATAGACACCGCGTTCTACGGGCTATCATTCGGCCTTGGCATCGCCGCGACTTTCACGTTCGCCACGATCTACGCGAGCGCATTGGGCATAGAGGACCCGGGAGCGGTCGACATGCTCGCCTACGCCCTACTGGGATTCCAGTTCGTCCTTCTCCACGGAGCGACGACGTCGTTCATCGGCATCGGTGTCGCCCGCGGCGAGATTAAGCCGTACTTCTCAGAGGCCCTTCTCATCCACATAGGCTACAACGTCCTGATGGTACCGTTCTTCATGTACGATATATTCGAGCCCCCACTGAACCTATTGGGGCTCGGTGCGGCGTACGTGATCGTGGCATATGGCTACATCAAGCTGCATAGGCTGTCGTTGCCTGTGCTGATCCAGGACGCAAAGAGGCTTGTCGGACCGAAGAAGAAGCCGAAGACGAAGCGGTGACTACGCGACCTTGTACCGCCCATCGCCTACCTCGTAAACAATGCTGCTCTCCCTCAGCTTGCGGATGACAGACTCGGCGTCGTTCCTCCCCAGGATTGAAAGAACTCGTTTGACGTCTCCCACGCCGAAGTCCTCGAGCTCGTGTGTGAGCTCTCGGGCGATCGCCTCCGCCCTGTCAGCAGGATCCTTGAACGCGGACGCCTTGCGGGCGGCTCTTACGTACGGGCTCTCAGGAGACTTTGCACGCGAACGTCTGAACTTCTTGCCGTTCGCCAGCTTCTCGTTCGCCTGGGCGACCATCTCTGCGAGCTCCAGCGGGGAGTCGCACTCGA
>JBFEPA010000020.1:0-13651 GCA_041550275.1 Thermoplasmata archaeon
ACACGGGGAGCAGTGGCACTCTTCATCGCCTTCAGGAGACGTTGTGAGCGCCCTTGGAGCGGAATACCAGGACAACGATTAAGTCGTTCCAGCGACTCAATGATAGCTAGTGATAGAAATGGTGGAGTGGCAGGATGTCAAGGCCCCGTGTTTCATCATCGCATTAGGCTTGCTCTTCGTTGCCACCAGCCTCGTTCTATTCCTGTTAGGCGCGAGTGAGGATGTAGTGCTCGTAGCATTCGGCTTTGGACTTGCACTCGTGTTGCCTACAACTCTTGCCTTGAGGCTCTGGCTTGAGAAGACCATGATTGAGGAAGGGCTTGGGAAAAGGGTTTAGCTCCTGCTGATTCACCGTTGGATGACGCGCAGGGCTATTCCTTCATGCATCATGCTGTAGGACTTCCTGAGACAGGTATAAAATCGATTCAAGACCTATCGAACCACATGGTACTAGGACCTCCACCGATTCCTGTCAGGTCGCGAAATAGGGGAACCTCTGCTCACCTCGCAAATGCCCGAGTGGCAATGAGAGTCAGTTGGAAGGCAGTATTGTTCATAACTGCACTCATCATCGTCGCCTTCGTTGTCATTTATCTTATCAAGAACTTGCAGGGTTGAGCTGAACGATTATCGCGCAGACCTCAGACTTCATTCAAGGTCCCGAATCAGAAACGCCACTGAGATATGACTCGAAGATCTTCTACACCTCGGCCTCTCTTCTTTATCTACCTGCACGCTGATAACGATTCTCTCTCAGGAGAATTGGGTGGGTTCCTTGGCGACCTCGGTTCAGGCCACAATCGCTATTGTGCCAGTTCTGGCTATTCTGATCATCATAGGCATCGCGCTGATCGCCATCGGGAGGTCCAGGAAGGATAGAACAATCATCGGGTACGGTGAGACTCTTCTTGGACTGACCATCTTTGCGTTGCCAATGGCGTTCTTCCTCGACAAGGCATCGGATGCCTTTGTGCCTTCGATCGGAGACATCGCATGGTTGGGGACCATGTCTTTCGTTGGAGGAATGAGCGCCGCACTTGGGTTGAGGAACATCCTGCAGAAAAAGGTTGTAGAGCAGCATCCCATTGAATGACCATGGGAGCAGGAATGGTTGAAGGTCTATCGAAAGACTCCGTCCAATTCTGATACGCTAACAGTGTCGCATATCTCTTCCGCGAATCGAATATGCTCTTCCTTATGCGACGCTATCCCGTCTTTGAGCACGTAGGGCTGGACTTCCGAATCGAATGCGCTGAAGTATGTTGCGAGCACGCACCCGCTTGCACTTAGCCCGACAATCACGAATGCGTCGCATCCTTCTCTCTTCAGTATTGCCGCCAACTCAGGATTCGCGAATGCGTTCGCATGCTTCTTCGTGACCTTATGATCAGTCGGCAGCACCAGGACGGTCTCAGGTACCTCGAAGGATTTGGATCCGGGGACTATACCATATTCAGGCTCATCCGTGTATCCTACGATGATGGGATACCCCTTCCTCCTGAACCAGGAGATCGCCTCGTTAATCACTTCGAGGCGTCTTTCCACCGATCTTCTTAGATCCTGGTTGCTGTCGGGATCGTATAACCATCCATTCTGGATATCCTGCACGAACAGTGCTGGCTTCATGGGAAATCACCGGCGGTCGCATCACGGACGCAGGTTATAATGCTATTCGTCAATCCTTGTGTGGCAGCCATTGCCATCATAGGCAGCGCGAACCTAGAATGCCTCGAGTCTTGTCAAAGACAAACGCAATGAAGCTATAGGGCAGGAGAGCCGCGGATGATTCAGTACCGGTATTCACGTAGCCTATTCAACAGAGCGATACCTACGATATAGAGAATCACAAATGCGATCCCGAAGTAGACCAGACCTTGACCTCCGCCTGTCATCTGTCCGCCAATCACGGCTCCGATTGCTCCGAAGAGTATCATACCGGCTATGTAGAGAAACCCGATCAGCATGGCGGGGATCCGCCTTCGATACATTTCGGTTCGAATTGCCCCGGTGTCGACATGCTTCATAGCACCTGCTGGAAGCCAAGTTCCGATCGGCCTGCCTCCACCTGCCCTTGACATCTATGCCATCCTCACAATCCAGTACGCCAATACGCGATACTTAGCTATAGTGCTGGAACTCCGTTGTGAAGAAGCGGACACGATGAGGCGGTAGATGCGCCGACAGCCCTCTCTGAGACATTTCAGCAGGGGAAGATGCATCATGATGGTATGTCTATGAAAAGTGATTGCCTGCCTGGGTGTAGCCTACCCGGCAGGCTTGTTTAATGGTTTGTCCCTCTGATCAGAGTGTTGGACTCATTCCAACCAGATCAGTTCGGGCAGACTCAATCCTCTTTGTCGTCGCATATCCCGTCGCCGTCTGCGTCGTTGTCACAGACTCCGTCGCAGTCGCAGATGCAGTCGGGGTTCAACTCTGGGTCTCTGATCTGGTCCTGATCTCCGTTGTCGACGCCAGCGCCATTCTCGCCGCCAGTCCATTTAGCCGATACAACCATCGCGCTGCTGGCTATGATGAACGCGCCCAGGGCAAGCGAGATCCAGGCCTTGCCCAGTATCTTCCTCTCCTTCTTCTCTCCTGATATGCTTTTGCCCAACTCACTCTCGAATCCGTTCCCCATGTTCTCACTTCCTTGGCATCTTGTTGTCGAAGACACTGAAGTCCCCTTAGTCTTGCTCGGTGCCTTCGTAGCCCTTGTCAGTGACCATAATTCAAGGATTATGTCACTTGCGGCACGGCTATCAGAGGTTGACACAATCGCTGAGACAGCTTCTCAAGCTCCTCGATTGCCCTGCCCTCGCATCAAGGCCGAGCGGAATAGGGATACTTAAGCGCCATTCGTAGATTTGCACTTATTATATCACGATTGGCGACGGGGCATGCTGCGATTGCTCATTGCGTTGGGCAGGCATCAAATGGCCCTTCATTCTGACCCACGGGCGTCTCTTCTTCGCCATCTTGGCCTCGATGAGCTCCCTGGCAGATTGAGCGCGGTTGCTGCGGCCACATCCGAATGATGAGCCAGGAGTTCCGAAAAGGTTATGATGACATATGCGACTGAACGGTTCATTGTCAGGAGGTTCCCTTTTGAACAGGAAGACGGCTTTCAGCAAGTTCCCGGAGATGCGGACGAAGCGGCTCGTCCTCCGGCAGCCGACGATGAAGGATGTCGCGTGGTACTACGAGTACTTCTCGAGGCCGGAGATCGTCTGGGGTGGCGGAGAGCCCGGCCCGAAGAACATGGCTGTGGCGCGCGAGGAGTTCAGAGAGTACCTGGTCGATCTGTACCGGAAGAGGCGAGGATTCCGATGGATCATAACGCTCAAGGGAGCGGGCGAACCGATTGGCACGCTGGGATTCTACAAGTGGGCCCCGACGGCTAGCTACCAGGCAGAGATGGGATACGACCTGGCGAAGGAGCACTGGGGCAAGGGCATAATGAGCGAGGCGATGAGGGCAGTCATCGATTTCGGCTTCGAGAGAATGGAGCTCAACAGGATAGAGGTGTATGTAATGCCCAGGAACAAGCGTTCGATCAAGATGATCAAGGGCCTCGGGTTCAAGAGAGAAGGGCTTCTGAGACAGCGATACTTCGACGAGTTCGGCAACTTCACCGACGACGTGCTCTTCTCGATGCTGAGGTCCGATTGGGAAACGCTGAAGGCCGACTCTGGACGCACTCCCTGACCAATAGGGTCAGTCGTGTATCTCCCGGTAGCGGAAACAGTCGACCAAGTGGTCATTCACCATGCCCGCTGCCTGCATATGCGAATAGCAGATGGTGGGTCCCATGAAGCTGAAGCCTCTGCTCTTGAGGTCAGCACTCATCTTCTTGGCGATTGGGGAGGTGACAGGTATCTGCGACAGGCTCTTCCACCTGTTGCGGACGGGTTTGCCGTCGACGAACGACCATATGTACGAATCGAAGCTTCCGAACTCACTCTGAACCTCGAGGAAAGCCCTCGCATTGGACACTGTGGACTCTACCTTCCGGCGGTTGCGTATGATTCCGGGGTCGGACAACAGGCGGTCTATCTTCCTTCTGTCGAACCTGGCGACTTTCTTGGGATCGAACCCCGCGAACGCACGCCGGTAGTTGTCCCTCTTCTTGAGCACCGTGCTCCAGCTCAGGCCGGCCTGGGCACTCTCGAGCACCAAGAACTCGAATATCCTCTGATCGTCATGGACGGGCACGCCCCATTCCTCGTCGTGGTACGCGAGCATCAGAGGGTCTTCAAGGCTGACCCACGGGCATCTCTTCTTCGTCTTCATTGCCTCGGTAAGCTCTCCGAGACCTGAAAAAGGTTCGCCGTGGGCGTATTACGACGCTCGAGTGCGGGCCACCATCGCAAGGTTCATTATGCAATCTATCCGGTCAGGCGCTGGCAACAGCGCATCGAGGAGTGTACAAGGGCATGATTTCCCGTGGGTGGGAGATGACGACGAGCTCAGCCTATCAGGATTGATAAAATAACTGCAAATTTGCGAATCACGCATAAGTACGCACGTATCGGTCGACCAAAACATGGGCATCCAAGTGGAGAGGGGCTCGGACGGACGTTTGAGTCTCAGCAAGGGAAGGAAGAGGAACGGCCGAGTGAACGCAAGGGTCTTGGCAATGGGATTGGTTGTCGCCATAGCAGCTATAGCCGCCACAGGGATATCCGCGGTCATCGCAGCGGGCGGTCAGGTCCAGCACAACTACCAGCAGAACCTGGGCGAGGACGGGATGTACGAGGATAACAACTGCAACCCCTATGACGATGACGACTTCCCCGGCGAGGACACGCAGAACAGGACTGGGGTAGACGAAGTAGATCTTGATTCACTCCTGTGATCCATTCCTGTCAAACCCCTTACATACATTTCTCCATCCATGATTCGTCCTTCTGACGACTTGGCACGGCCTCGAACCTCGAGGCGATGATTACCAAGGCTCTGACCGTCCACGCCGACGTTCAGCTCAATGTCAGGGGTCAGGTGATTATCTCACGCACGGACTCTCTCGCTTTCTCCAGCTGTCCAGGTGCGAGCGGCCCCTTCATGTCCGAGACCATGAACCGCAGCGGGGGTGAGCGGACCTCCAAACCACGAGTTGCAGCGAGGGCAGTGAGCGCTCCAGCGGCACCCGGCTCGACCCACCTCATAGACTTCTTGCGCTTCTCTGGGTCGTCGGGCAGGGGCATGTGAGTGTCGAACGCCACAATGGTCTTGCCGCTCCACGCCGCGACATCCAGCTTCTTTACCAACTTCTTGGCCCTTCCAGTCATCTTGGCGACCCGCGTGGGCGAGCCGACGAACAGCATGTCGCCTCCCGACGGCACGCGAAACTCCTTCCTAAGGTTGATGAACTCCACCTCGTGCCCGGCCTTCTCGAGCTCCTCCTTGAACGCCTCCGCCACCATCCTGGTGTTACCATACACACTGTCAACCGCTATTACTGCCTTCAACCCTGCCACCTCCCTCCTTTAACCGAAGGTCGGTTTGCAAGCGACTTCATCGCCTAAATCATTTTTGTTGCGTCGACTACTATCGCAGACGCGCATGTTTTTTAGTCTTCAAACCGATACACTGACGAGCTCTCTGGATGTTGCGCTTGCAGCCGAGGCGCATTGTGCCTGAGAGGTGGGGGGACGACAAGCATGAGAAATACACTCGCGATTAGGGCGTCGACCACTTTTGCCTGCATCGGGATCATCGCGGCCTTCATGGCAGCGGCAAGCGCAGGTGCACTTGTTGATGATACACTTCCGAGCAGCTACTTGATCGACGGTGTGCCTCTGTATCAGCAGATAGATGCCAAAGGGTGCGGGGCGGTCGCACTGCAGATGGTCTTCGAGTACTACGGGCCATTCATAGACCAGAGGGAGATATACGATGCCGCGCGCTCCGGCGGGACGACTCTGCCAGACATGGCTAGGGCGGCGCAATTCAGCTACTTGAGCACCGCGGTAGGCGACCGGTTCCCAGGATTCCAGGTGACCGGATACACCGCGAGGGATATCGGGTACGCGGGATTCTACTACGCGTCAACGGAGCCTTGGCTGGACGAGCTCAAGTCCATCGTTGCCCAGGGATACCCAGTGATCGTCCTTGTCGAGTGGCTTCCGGATTATGACGGCGGCGACCACTATAGGGTCGTCATTGGCTACGACGATGACAGGGGCGTCCTTCTGATGAGGGACGGATGGGTCAGGGAGTTCAAAGACGACCAGGAGTATGAAGGATCCACGAGCCAACTGGCCGATGATCTCGCGAAGGACACCGAGTACGCTCCCTTTGAGATGACTTACGAAGACTTCATGATAACCTGGAGCAGGCTCGACACAGACATATGGGGCGTGCCTGGCAAGTTCTACGGCGCAGTCCTCGTGACGCCTTGGGAGGTCGAGATGTCAATGCCGCACAAAGTGGGTGTCGGGGACGAGTTCACGGTGACCGCCGTCGCGAAGTACCCATGCCTCGCACCGTTTGGCGATGAGGAGTTCCCAGTGTTCACCGCAGAGAACACCGAGCTCGCCATAACACTTGGCGACGGTCTGGAGCTTGTGGGCTGCAATGCCGTCGTCACCGTCGGCGACCTCGAGGCTGGCAGCTACGCGGAGGTCTCGTGGACGGTCGTGGCGACCGACAAAGGCGACACCTCCGTGGACGTCTTGGCCACCGGCTTCGTCTCGGGCTCATTGAACCCGTGGAAAGACTGGCCGGCATATGACTACGAGGATGTTATCGGCGGCTCCGGAAGTGCGGATATCATGGTCTCGGGCTGATATCAGCCGATGCAAACCCTTTCAGCATCATTTCTTGACCTCTCGAACAGCGTGCATGAGAAGCCGTCGATTCGAGCGACGAGTTGGACCAATCTTCGTCAATTGACGATGTCACCCAGACGGGTTTGGGAGCGATATTATCAACAGCAGTTTACAATGTTATACTAGGAGGTCTGATTCTGGCATCGGTGCTGTGCGTCGATGATGAACCCGCATTCCTCGAGATAGCCCAGCAGTACCTCAGCAAGCTTGGGGCCCACGAGATCGATACTTCCGTCTCCGTCAGGGACGCCCTCGCAAGGACCGCCTCGAGGAGGTACGACGTCATCGTCTCTGACTATCAGATGCCCGACATAGACGGTTTGGAGTTCCTTCGAGCTATCCGCGAGAGCGGTGACTCCACCCCGTTCATAGTGTTCACAGGGAAGGGCCGCGAGGATGTTGTCATCGATGCGCTCAACCTCGGAGCTGACTTCTACCTCCAGAAGGGTGGAGACCCCCGGGCGCTGTTCACAGAGCTCGAGAACATGATAGAGCGGTTGGTGGCGCACTCCGACGCCCGTCGGAACCTCGCGGACAGCGAGGAGAAGTACAAGGCCATATTCGAGAACACCGGCTCTGCGATGATAACAACCGACCTTGAGGGCAATGTCATCCTGGCGAACAGGGAGTTCGAGATGTTGACTGGCCTCCGCAAGGAGGAGATAGAGGGGAGGCCATGGAGCGCATTCGTGGACGAGGAGTCTGTGGGTCAGATTCCATCCATTCTGAAGGCGCTCAACGAGTACCCTTCCAGCGCTCCGAGGAGCTTCGAGATATGGCTCAGGAAGGCTGATGGCTCGAGAAGATGCGTGATAACCCGCCCTCGCGTCCTTGCCTCGAAGAAGATGCTGATTGCGCCGTTCATTGACGTGAGCAACCTGCGCGAGGCAGAGCACAAGCTGAGGCTTCTGAACCACCTGTACTCATTCTTAAGCCAAGTCAATGAGGCGAATGTCCGGTCCAGAAGCAGCTCCGAACTGTTCCCAGAACTCTGCCGAGTCGCGGTGAAGCACGGTGGGTTTGACATGTCCTGGATAGGGGTTTTCGATCCCACGACCAAGTCGCTGATACCCGAGGCATGGGCCCCGCTGGACATGGAGGACTCACGTAACCCACGGGCTCACCTCGCCCAACTGTCCAAATGCACAGAAGCCGCGATAAGAGCCGTGAAGGAGAATCGGATCATCCTGCAGGGCACCGATGTCAAGACGGGCCAGAAGTCGAAGATGCCAAACCTGGTCAAGTCACTTGGATTCCAATCTCTCGTCTCAGTGCCTCTACGCAGGGAGGGAAAAGCGATCGGCTCCCTGAATATGTACTCGACACATGCCAGTCATTTCGGGGGGGAGGCGATGGGCCTGATGAAGGAGGTCGTGTCCAACATAGAGTTCACCCTCAATTCTTACGACTACGAGAGCCAGCTCAGAAGCAGGACTCAGGAACTGGCACAGAAGGTGAACGAGCTGCGCTTCATGAACACCATCACGAACCTTGCGCATGACGAGGACATGACCTTCGAGGACTACTGTGGCAAGGTCGTCCAATCCCTTGCGGCCACATTGGACAGGTATGGCGACCCATCCGTGCGTATCCGGATCGACGACGATGTCTGCACATCCTCCGACTTCAGGGAGAAGAGCCAACGGATACTAGCTCCGATACGCGAGTCAGGAGAGGTCGTGGGCCAGCTCGAGGTGTTCTACGATCCGAACAATCTGAAGCCCAGTTCGGAGTCAGGCGTGGGCGACGAGAAGCACCTTATAGACCAGGTGGCCAGCAGGATTGGCGGAGCCCTTAAGCTCGAGAGGACGCGTAGGCAGCTTGTGCGCCAGAATGCTATGGCACAGAAGTACCTGGAGATCGCCAATGTCATGGTCGTCGTGATCGACGCGAACGGCAGCGTCTCCCTCGTCAACAAGAGAACTTGCTCGGTGCTGGGATATGGCGAGCACGAGATGCTGGGCAAGAACTGGTTCGAGACATTCCTCCCTGCGGGGTCGAGGAAGATGGTACACGACATGTTCTCGGAGATCATCGGAGGCGACCTAAGCAGGTTCGAGCACGCAGTCAACGACGTCGTCACGAAGACCGGCGAGACAAAGAGGATATCGTGGCACAACACCTTCGTCTGCGACGAGTCCGGGAAGGTCATCAGCACTGTGAGCTCAGGTCAGGTCCTCGACGACGACGCGATGCCGTAGATCCTACGTAGAAGTCGATTGCTCATGGCTCATTCTTCTCTGGGCAGTTCCACAACGGCCCTAGTCCCTTTCGTCATGTCCCCAGGCACCCTATCCTCGATATGAAGCGACCCGCCCAGATGCTCCAGTATGGCGGAGAAGAACATCAGGCTCGACGGCGATTTCCTCGCGAGCCGCTTGGACGTCTCAAACGGTTCCACGAGCTCGACCTTGAGGCCGTCCGGTATCCCGGGGCCGTCATCAGTCACCTCAAACCTCCACAACGCCTGACCATCGTCTCGTGTCCCCTCCGAGAGAGCGATGGAGATATTGACATCGGAGCGTTGGGCGTTTCGGATCGCATTGTCCACCAGCCCAGTCACAATCCTCCCGATATATTCCGCACCAACGATCCTGACTGGGGCCTTCGGGGGCGCAGTCACGGTTATCTTGGGCTTCTTGTACGGATGCTCGCTCGACGCGACCTTCTGTATGAGCTTCACAAGACCACGGATGTCGAACGTCCCGGGTTCCACAGGAGGGTTCGACGCCACCTCGTGAAGCATCCTGAAGCTGAGTATGAAGTTGGCCGTCCTACGTATCTGCCTGACCATCTTCGCCGCTGCCATCCTCGCCTCCCTCGGCAGCTCCTTGTTCAGGGTTATGAACTCAGCGTGGACCATTATCGGGGAGATGAGGTTCGTCACATCGTGTGCGAGGATGTCGAAGTAGGCGTCCGCTCTGGTACGCGGCTCTTCATACCCCGTCACCTCCTTCGTGGACTCCTCCAAGTTCTCACCCAAGTCGAGTGCGATGAAGCGGATGGCCTGACATCCGCTTCACATCGTCTTGTCCAAATCAATCTGGTAGCAGCTATTTATCGGTTTCTCGATGCGGGTTATGGAATTGCGAGCGCGTCTGCGCCATCGTCCTTGAGGTATGATTACGCCACGCCAAGCAAAGAATTCATTAACCCTGGCGTTTCATCCCACCTCGTGTTCAGAAAGGAGTTCGAGGCAGACGACGGAGCCACGGTCGTCTTCAGAGAGCCGACGAGAGATGACGCCAGAGGATTGATGCGGTTCATCAACTCAGTCGTGCGCGAGGACAGGTCAGGCATACTGATCGACAAGCCGGTGACTCTGAAGGAAGAGATCGGATGGCTGACCGGACGGCTGAGTGACATCAAGAAGAGGTCGAAGGTCATGCTCGTTGCCGAAGCGGACGGGAGGATCGTCGGCAACTGCGACGCTGTCAGGCGAATGTGGAAGGAACAGCACAGGGTGGACATAGGCATCGCCCTGATGAAGTCAGCGAGGGGGAGAGGTATCGGCAAGGCGCTCATGGCGACCACGATCGGCCTCGCTCAGGAGCGCATGCAAGGAATAGAGCGATTCGACCTCAATGTCCTCGACTACAACGAGCGCGCGCAGACGATGTACAAGAGCCTTGGATTCGTGAATGTCTGCAGGATACCGGACGTTATGAAGGAAGGGGACGAGTACATAGGCGAGTACAGGATGGTCCTCCATGTCAAGGACAGGGCGAAGAGCAGGAAGAAGAGGCGCTCCTGACACGTGCAGACCCACGCGCCTTGGTTGAGGCCAGGGGATATCGACACCGATGGCCTCCTGGACCTCTGAGCAAAGTAATATCTCATATGTCACGCTTCACCCAGTCCGTGAACGGTCCGGACCCGCAGGGCCCGGATATGATACACACTCAGATGTGCCCATTGCCCGGCCTTGACTGGTGACCTCTTGTGACCGCCAGGCGCGGCCTCCGGGCAGAGGGGGTTTGGACGTGTTCGGAGAGTTCCAGAAGACCCTGAGAGGATACATCCGCAGCGAGTTCATGAGGGAGTACGGCAAGCTCAACGTCCTCGCTGCGATCATAGGGGTCTTCGCCGCGTTCATCGCCATCGCCTTCAGGTGGATGATCGACGCCTTCCAGCACCTGTTCTTCATCGGTGGAACGCCCATGGACAACTCCATGGGCGTGTGGATCGTCGCCGTTCCCGCGATAGGCGCCGTATTCGTGGGCGTTATTGTCTACTGGTTCGCGCCTGAGGTCAAGGGCGCAGGCGTTGCGGACGTCATGAGGGGAGTCGTCGCAAACAAGGCGAAGTTCAGGGCGAGGGTGCCAGGGCTCAAGGCTTTGGCGTCTTCCATCACGCTGGCGTCCGGAGGCTCAGGAGGGCGAGAGGGCCCCATCGTACAGATAGGCGCGTCGTTCGCGTCCGCAGTAGGCCAGGTGCTGAAGCTCACGAGCACTGAACTAAGGATAATGGTCGCCTGCGGCGCCTCAGGAGCCATCGCGGCGACCTTCAACACGCCTATCGCCGGCGCGGTGTTCGCCCTCGAGCTGCTTCTGCTCGAGTTCCGGACGAGGTCGTTCATACCGCTCATCATATCGACGGTCTTCGCCACGCTCATCTCGAGGATATTCCTCGGAGACTACCCAACTTTCGACATCGTGTTCGAGTACAGACTAGAGAACCCCTACGAGCTGGGGCTGTACCTGGGCCTTGGCGTCCTAGCAGGACTGGCAGGCGTGATGTTCATCAAGGCATTCTACAAGATAGAGGACGCATTCGATTCGATGTCCATCCCGATGTACGTCAAGCCGGTCATCGGAGGGCTCTTCGTGGGGGCGATAGGCCTCTTCTACCCGCACGCGATGGGCGTGGGCTACGACAGCGTCGCAGCGGTCCTCAACAGCACCCTCGATATCCCATCAACGACGGTGCTGGCCATAGGTTTCTTCGCCGTATTGCTCATACTCAAGATGCTCGCCACTTCGCTGACGCTGGGATCAGGCGGTTCAGGAGGGCTGTTCGGCCCGTCCCTGTTCCTCGGGGCGATGCTGGGCGCGGGCTTCGGCATTTTTGTAAACGCGGTCTCGCCGTTCGACACTGCCAGCTATGGGGCTTATGCGATGGTCGGCATGGCTGCGCTCTTCGCCGCCACCAGCAGAGCGACGCTCACGGCGATACTCATGTTGTTCGAGATGACCTCGGCGTACGAGATCATACTGCCGTTGATGTTCGCCTGCGTGATAGCCGACGCGGTCAGCAGCCTGCTATCCAAGGAGACTATCTACACGGCCAAGCTGGCGAAGCAGGGCATAAAGTACGTCCACGACCTCTCCGTCAACATACTCGAGTCCGCACGCGTCAAAGAGGCAATGACAGTGGACTACACGGTCGTGAAGGACGACACTCCCCTGCGGAAGGTCGTCGACATGCATCTCTACACTGGCAAGAAGGGCTTCCCCGTGGTTTCCGGGGATGGCAGGCTGATGGGCGTCATAACACTGACAGACATCAGGAAGGCGTTCGAGGGGGACAACCGGGATGCCCTGGTGAAGGACGTGATGTCGAAGCGCGTCGTGACGGTGTATCCGGACGAGACGCTCCAGACAGCCATGGAGAAGATGGTGCTGCGCAAGTTCGGGCACCTGCCAGTCGTCGATCCCAACAAGCCGAACAGGATAGTGGGCATGCTGGACAGGGAAGCCATTCTGGACAGGTACAGGAACGTCCTCGCGGAGGAGGTCTCGGAGAAGTCGCTCCAGGGCAGGCTGATGGAGTGAGCGACAGCGCTCAATGGGCGCCGTGGACATGCCTGTGCTCGGGCTCGAAGTTGACCGGTCTGAGATGACCTATCGCGGATGCAAGCACCTCTGTGAGCGTGGGATGTATTATCTGTGCATGCGCGAGCGGGTAGTATGTCTGGTCCCCGGAACTCATCATGTTGACCACCTGCTGCACGAGCGTCGCCGCCTGCGGACCAACGACGGTCGCACCGAGTATGCGCCTTGTGGGATACTCCACGACGATCTTGACGAAAGCCTCGGTGTCGCCGTACGCATAGCCCATCGCGGTGTCGTTGTACCTCGCCAAGCCGACGAGCACCTTCGTCTGTGACACCGCCTCCTCCTCAGTCATCCCCACCTGGCCGACCTGGGGGTTAGTGAATACCGCATGCGGGACTGCGTGAAGGTCCATCGAACGCTTGTCCTTCTCCCAGAGGTTGTGCTCGACTATGCCCGCCTGATAGTTCGCGGTGTGCCTGAACATGTTGCGTCCGAGGGCGTCCCCGAGGGCGTATATCCCCTGCTTCGATGTCTCGAGGAACTGGTTCGTCAGTATCCAACCCTTGTCGTCTGTCTTGACGCCCGTGTTCTCCGGCTTTAGCCAATCGGCGTTCGACCTGACGCCTGTCGCGGCGAGCAACAGCTTCGCCTCGACCACCCGTTCCTCCTTAGTCTTCGCGTCTGCTATCGTTATGGCGATGCCGCCGGCGCCGCGTTCTACGCGCAGGACATCCGTGCCGGTGTGCACCGACGCGTGGGCAGACAGCCTCTTCTTGACGAGGGCGCTCGTCTCCGGCTCCTCCCTTGGCAACAGCACTGGATTGCGGCCGATGAGGGCGATCCTTGTGCCGATGGCGGAGAAGAAGTGAGCGAATTCGCATCCGATGTACCCTCCGCACAGGATGGCTACGCTCTCGGGCTGTTCCTCGATGTCGAATATGGTCCTGTAGGTGTGGTGCTCGACGCCATCCAGGCCAGGTATCTTAGGGACCTGGGGTCTGGCACCAGAGGCGATGACGATGCGCGATGCCGTGATCTCGTCCT
>JBFEPA010000021.1:0-13399 GCA_041550275.1 Thermoplasmata archaeon
ATCCTGGATGTCGCCCTTGAGTTCCGCCCACGCCTTGCGCTTTCTGGACACGTGCACGAATCAAGAGGGTCCGAGGTTTCGAAGGGGACGATGTTCGTCAACCCTGGTCCCGCGAAGAATGGCTTCTATGCCAAGGTAAGTTTGGGCAAGGTCGTGCGGGCCACCCTGTGCAGCATATGATGACGCTGCGCAGAACACGCATCTATGCGAACAATATCTTATACACCGCGAGGGCGAGCATCGTAATTACTCCAGCTGCTACCAGGGAAGGAGCACGAGCATGAGATAGATGTTTATCCGCTCTGATCTGAGACCTCTGACATACCTCAGGAACCGTCCATCGACGCCTTGGCTGGATATCCGCGCCTTCTCCTCCATGTGGAAGAGACGTGAGGGCGAGCACTTAAGATATTGCCTTGAGTGTGATACGCCGACGACCGTTCCACGCCCAAGGCCCGCGAAAACGTTTTAATACCCCTCCCTCTTTCACATCCTCCGAGGCATCAGATGGCCATATGGCAGGGTAGACCAAAGAGGAAGCCTTCGGGCGGAAGGATGCGCTTGGCCAGGAAGAAGCGCAAGTTCGAGGTCGGCAGGGAGAAGCAGTTCACTCGCCTGGGCGCGCGCAAGGTCAAGATGTACAGGACCAAAGGCGCGAACAACAAGGCCCGGCTTCTGCTCGTGGACACCATCAACGTGGTCGACCCCAAGACGAACGCCGTCAAGAGGGCGAAGATCCTAACTGTGAGGACTAACCCGTCCAACCCCAACTTCGTACAGCGCAACATAATGACGAAGGGAGCGACGGTCATGACGGACCTCGGCGAGGCTGTCATCACCTCCAGATGCGGCCAGGATGGCGTGGCCAACGCACGGCTACTGCAGGCCGAGCAGTGACCCGATATACTTCTCAGTGCTTCGAAGCAAGAGCGTAGGCGCCCGTTTTTGCGCAAACCACTACGTCAGGACGAGCGGGTGATGTTCATCTTCCTGCTCCTCGCAGTGGGCAGGTGAGCTGGAGGCGCCGCCTCGTCCCACCAGTAGATCTCCTCGTTGGACTTCGAGAGCGCGTCCATGTTCTTCCAGAAACGCATCAGGTTGTCACTCACGCGCACGTTCTTAACCGCGCCGACTATCTCGCCGTTGCGTATTCTGAGCACGGCGTCGCGCGGGATGGTCGAGAAGTCGCCCGTCGAGTAGTTCTGGAACCTAGTATACCACGTATTATTGATATACAGTCCGTCCCTGACATCTGCGATCATCTCATCCACTTTCATGTCGCCCCCGACGAGGACCGGATGGAACATCATTGGTTCGCTCGGCATGCTGAACTGTGTGGCCACCAACGGGCCCGTGCTGGCCGTCGACTTCTTCTTCATCCGCTTGGCAGTGGACGTGTTGTGGAGATAGGTCTTCAGAACGCCTTTCTCGATGACGACGTTCCTTCGCGCCGGTTTGCCCTCGTGGTCGAACATCCTCCTCGACATCGACCTCGTCATCGGGTCGTCGACGAGAGTCACCGCCTCCGATGCGACGCGCTTGCCCATCTTCTTCGTGAACATAGACATGCCCAGCTCGACCGCCAAGGCACTTGCCATGCCACCAGTGGCCCCCACTATGCCGCCCAGGAAGAACGGCTCCATCACGAGGTCGAACCGACCCTCCTCGCCGGGCACGGGGTTCTTAGCCGAAACTGCGAGCTCCGCCGCTCGCACGCCGGTCTTCCGGGCTCTCATCTTGTCCAGGTTTGTGGCGACCAGCACCGCCTGGCCCGACGCCTCTGGCTGGGTAAAGGCCCTCACGGACAGGTCCATAGAGGCGTTGCCGTCCTCCGCGAAAGCCCCCTTCGACGAAGCGATGCCCCACTTGGAGTTCCTCACGAAGAACGTCCCGCCGACATCAGGCGCGCCTGTCGACACGGCGCCGTCAATCGCGTCGAGGACGAACTTGGCTGGGTTCCTGAGGGACTGAATACGCTTGTCCACCTGGCTCCGCTTGTACTTGAACCTCCCTGAGGCGATCCCGCCGTAGTCCTTGTTCACGGGCGATGCGCGGGCGTGTTTGACAATCAGCCTGACCGTCTCAGCACCCTTCCTCAGGTCCCTCACGCCGGACGCCATGGTGCGGCCGTCCACCGCGACGAACACATGGGCGTGCAGCTCGCTCCAGTGGTTCGAGATGTCTATCATCGAATTGGAGAACCTTATCTGATCGATTGAGGTGTCGAACACCTCGACCGCGACATCCTTTGCTCCTTCCTCGAGGGCGACGTCCACAAGCTCCGATGCCTTCTCTTTCAAGCCGCTCATTTCAGGTGCACCCCCCTGAGGCGGAGCATGGGCCCACCGGTGAACACGGCGATCCCCTGCATCGGGTCTCCCTTGCCGCACTCTGCGGCATTGAACTCGACCTTCTTGGACACGCCATCCAAGGACCCCCAGAAACGAGGCGTCGTAATCTCCAGCACGCATCCCCTCGCAGGTCCAGCCAGCTTGCCGTTCTTGACGAAGTACGCCTCCCTCGAAGTGTACTTCTGGTTGTACCTCTTGTCGTCGATGTTCCACTCAGTGAATGACTTCATGAACACGCCGTTCTTCACAGACCGGATCATCTCGTCCTCCCCGATGTTCCCTGGAGCCACGAATGTGTTGGCCATCCGGACTATCGGTTCCTTGTCGTACACCGATGATCGGGACGAGGCGTTGCTCTTCAATCGCAGCTTGCCCGCCGTCTCGCGGTTGTGCAGGAACTCGTTGATCACACCTTTCTTGTACAGGAAGCGCGGCCCAGCCTTGACACCCTCATCGTCATACTTGTAGTAGCCATATGACCCAGGTACGGTCGGGTCGTCGATGACGGTCGCATGCTTGGAGCCAATCTTGTCGCCAAGCATCTTCGGCTTCACGAACGACTTGCCCGCCTGTGACATCTCCCTTCCGAGTATCCTGTCGCCCTCCATCGGATGGCCGCAGGACTCGTGCGCGGCGATTCCGGCCACTTCGGGACCGCATATCAGATCGTATTCGCCAGGCTTGACCGACTTGCCTTTCTCGATGAGCTCCTTGAGCACTACCATCTCCTCGGCGAGCGCGGCGCCGGCGGCCCATTCGGCTGTCTTCTCCCAGCCGCCTGTCGAGCCCCACTCCCTCATGCTCTGCTCGGTCTCGCCGTTGGACAAGACCGTGTTCAGGCAGAACATTCTGAGGCGCGGCACCATCGAGCGCACCCTCGACCCCTCGGAGCTGGCGAAGTATCCGTATGTCTCGGAATCCGCCTCCTCGAAGAACCGACCAAGCACCTTGACGCGAGAGGACATCATCTCAGAGTCAACGCTCTTCAGGTAGCTGAGCCGGTCGTCGTTGGACACGTCTGCGAGCTTCTGGCGTTGTGACACCGACCAGTCTGCGACGGACGCTTTCTCTGAAGACAGCCGCACGCGCTCCTTCCTCTTCCCTGCCTTAGCCAACCTCACTGCACGCCGAGCGAGGTCTGCGCCCGTCTGCTTCGATATCCTGTTGGCGCTGGCGAATCCAATGCCCGTCTTCATGACAACGCGAACGTACATACCCGAGTCCGTGGATGAGCTGACACTATGGACCTCGCCAGACTTGATGGATATCTGGCTCTTGCGAGTGCTCTCGAGCTTGACCTCCGTGAGCACCGGTGAGTCCTTTCCAGCGGCCCTGTCGAGCGTGTATTCCGCAACATCCTCATCTATCATGTCATCATGCCCTCGCCCACACAATGCCAACAGCATAGATAAATGTTCCAAGAGGAGGCAGTGCGGCGTGTGCGCCCACCGTTAGTATTAGATATGCGAGGGGCAATGGCAAGTCGAGGCTCATGGCAGTAAACCCCGAGAAGGCGATAGTGCTCTATCCGTCATACTTCGATTCCAGGGTGACACGGGATTCTGGCAGACGAGTGCCGAAGAAGGCCGCCGTGGAAGCGCCCACAGCGAGGATGATCTTCGATTCCGTCAGGTCGCTGGACCTGGACTGTATCCTCGAGCTGGAGAAGTCATATCCAAGGTTCTGGTACAGGAAAGAGGGACGGGTGCTTGTGGAGCCTAAGATGAAGAAGGGCGAGCTCATCGTCGAGGTCGCGAAGCGCCTGAGAGATCTTCCGAAAACAGGTTAGACCAAAGGGTGAGGGCGTTTGCTCCTTTCGCAGAAGGTATTCGTCGGACTCTCCGTCTGGACTGTCTTCTCAATCCTTGTATCCATCTCATCAGGGATAGAGGTGTTACTCACGCTCGAGCTGATAGGGCTGCTCATAGCCGTGGAGCTAACGAGCGGACTGCTCACCAAGGATCTAAGGAACCGAATGGAGTACTTCATCTACACAGGGCTTCTGCTATTCGTGGTCGTTGTCCTGAGAAGGGTATGGCTCATACTCTCGTGATGTCGCGGACGCGTTCAGTCCTTTCCTTCTACATGGGCATCGTGACGCTGCTTCTCATTGATCACAAACCTGACCAGGCCTTCGCGCCAGTCGGGATGCAGCTCCTTGAGCTCGGCAACGAGTTCGTCGACAGTGAGCCCGTCGCGCTCCAGCACCTCGTCACTGCGTCTCAGCACCTTCCTGATGATGAACCGCGATATGCCCGTCACGCCGTTCCTCGCCCACGACCACGCCCTGTCCACAAGATCTGTCGCGATCCACAACGCGAGGAGGAATGCTGTGGCGAATACGGCCGCTTTGACGTTGCCCGGTATTGTGCCCGTAAGCTCCGTGCTTATGGTGATGGGGTCGAAGTAGTCCCTGTGGCTCTCGTCGAAGTACAGTCCAGACCTACCCTCGCTGACGACAGAGACGATGTTGGACGAGAGAGCCACGTTGTCTAGGTGATCGCGCATGCCGTTGATGAGCACGCTAGGGTCGGAGAGCAGGACTATCTCGCCCTGGCCCAGGCTCTCCCTGGCGAGCACGACGAACGGGCCCGCAGGCTCGCCGATATCCTGCATCCTGTCGCCGTCTGAGTCCGACCAGCTGGCGAAGCTCGTACGCACAATGGGCTCGGACGCTCCACCCATGATTATCGACGAGGCGTAGTTCAGCTGCAGCGAGGTGACGTTCGTCGTAAGCGTATCTGGAACCACGTCGAAACACACCGGGAACTCGGGGGATTTCTCAAACGACAGGTCGATAATCAGCTTCTGTGATAGCCTGCAGCCAGCGCCCATCGCTTCGAGGAGGCTGTTTGCCGAGCCGAAATCGTCCGCAATGAGCAGGCTGCCACCAGCGCGGACGAAGTCCCCGATGATGGCGCCTTCTGCGGCGGAGTAACTCTCAGTCGGACCGATGACCGCGACAGCATCGACCGCGGGATCGAGCTCCATATCCTCTATGCTGATGCGGATGAACTCAACGTCGCCCCCAGTCGACCGGAGTTCGAATGACGGGGAGAACTTGCCCGCTCTGAATGTAGATACTGCTAACTCGCTCGTACCGTTCCAGCCGGTGTTGAAGATTGAGAAATCGGCAGACGATGACAACGTGGGAGTCACCATGCTCAGCAAAGCCAGCGCGACGGCAAGGCAGAGAACTGTCGCCGCGATGTACCCCCTCCTTACCTTAGACCGCAGGCCTAACACCTCCTGAGCGTCGGAGCTGCGCGCTCGATGAGTCCATGTCCACGACATCTTCCTCGGAAGACTCATGGCCCGAGTACTGCGCCTTCTCGTATAGCAGCGTGACCCTCGCAGTCTCGGAGCGGGGATAGCCGACTGAATCGAGGAGGTTCGCCACCTCCCAGTGAGTCAGGTCGTCGGTGATCCCCATCCTTCCTGCCGACTTCAGGAATGACAGCAGGTTGTGGTAGTGCCAAATCACCTTCTCGTTCGGGCTCGTCAGCCAATCGGGCATCCTGTCGGCCGCCCCGAGAGGTTTCCCTCGCGACGATGCGGATAGCAATATCCCTCCTTCCGCGGTAACACTCTCAGACGAAGTATCGGTGGCGGCCCGTCTCCTTCTCGCTTGCATCGCCTTTATGACAACGCCTATGACGAGGGCAATGAACAGCCATGTGAGGTAGGCGTACTCTCCGAAGAACAGATAGGGTATCTGCTCCGCGAGCCCATCACCGATGTCCCACCCTGGTATCCATGGGAAGAATGGGTGTTCGGAAGATGAGAGGCTAATGATGAAGAATGACTTGTGCTCCTCGGAGTCGCGCCAATACGAATCGTGGTCGATGAACCGTGCAGATAGCGTGTGCGCCCCAGTCGGCATGTCGACCGTATCGACCGAGAAAGAGAACTTGCCGGCCTCGTCCGTCGAGACGTTCGATACAACGACGCCGTCGACGTAGAGCGAGAGCTTCATGTTGGCGAGGTGGTCGTGAGAGGCGTTTGCGGTCAGAGTGCCGTCACCGATCAGGCGGACGCCCGCTCTGAGTCTGTCCTCGAACAGTTCGAGCGCTACCTCCGTCGGAACATCCACAACGACCGTTGCCTCCTCCGAATCGCATGGAGCGTACGGCAGCGGCCCCTGGAAGCTCGCCGAGAAGACGTGAGTCGCGATGCCAAGCTCCGCGCCAGTCCATGCCCACTCGCATCTGCCGAACTCGTCCGTTGCGAATTCCTGGCCAACGCCGTCGAGGGATAGGGTACAGACGACCTCTGGCAGCGGCTGGTTGCGATCCTTGGTGACGACTGCCTCCACGGCGAGCACCTCCTGTGGCGATATCGTCGTATTGCTCAGGTGCAACGTGATTGCAGTGGGCACAAGCGATACGTAGAATGGTAGTGTGTCTGAGACGACGGGCTCTCCTGCCACATCCGCGGCACCGAAGACGCTGTGGGCTCCGACCCATGAATCGTTGATGGGTATGGCGAAGCTGAACGAGTACGCGCCCACGGAATTCGTGAGGGTCGCCAAGGACCATGCTCCATCGATGGATATGTTTACGGCATTGGTGGTAACGAAATCGCCATCACTGAGAAGGTAGCCGCCGCCCTCGAGGGTATCACCCAGGTGCAGTTCGGAGCTGGCAATCCACATAAGCAGCAACGATTGGTCCTCCTGCCACGGAATGCCCTCCTCGATCAGCTCCGCGATCTCTCCGTGGATCTGCAAGGTCATCTCCCTGAGCCGCCCCATGAGTTCAGCGAGTTCGTTCGGAACGAATGGGTGCCTGTCATCTACTGTGAGCGCGTCGATGTCTTGTGCGCAATCGAGCATGGCGTCGATGGTGTCGTTCATTCCGGACAGCAGGATGTTGATCTGACGTATGGCGTCGAGAGCCGCGACGACATCCGAATCCGACAGATCCCACTCCGTTGCGAGGCTGACCACATCCGCTTTCACGCTCAGCATCTGGCCCTCGAGCTCCAGCAGATTCTCCATCTCATCATGAAGAGACGAGAACGGCGGTATCAGGATGCTTAGCTGCTCGTGACTGGGAGCGACGTCCTCTATCTCCTCTATAAGAGCCGCCGCAGGGGCGACAACACCGTTCGCCGCGTCGATGGACTCCTCGGCCGCCTCGAGTTCCTGGTCATAGAGGGAGCGGAGAGCATCCTCCGAAGCGCGAATGGAGGCGTTCAACATCCCAATGACGATATCGATGTCCGAGCCCACGAGGTCGTAGTTCTCATGAGGTATCTCAGCCCTCGAACCGAACGATGCGGATGACACTGCGACCGCCATCACGAGCGCGAACACAGACGCACGAACTAGCCGAGAGGGCGGCCTCCCGTGGGGGGCGCACATCTATCTTGTCGAACGCCCGATGATGATAATAAACGTGCCGTCTCAGCTCCGACGACGAGGGGCGCTCGTGCTCCGCCTACCATTCCCTGAACTGAAGCGTGAAGACCACCGTATCGTTCGAGTTGTCCACCGCCTCCACCCTTACGACCTTTCCGGTTGCACGAGCTGCTGCCAGCAAAAGGCACGAACAGCCGATGCATGCGACCTGTCTGCATGTGTCGGGCATATCCTTCCGGATGCTCCTGCAGGCGGGCATCATGTCGCCGTACTCCACCCTCAGTATCATCATGCCGTCGCGCTCCTTGAAATGGAAATCCTTGAGCAGGTTGAGGCTGTGCTTCAATACCTGAAGGTTTCCCTCCACGCTCTCGATATCCGTGTCGACGAAGAAGGCTCCGTAATCCTCCTCGATCGTCTCCAGCAGCTTCAACCCCGGAGGATCGATCAGCATGCCAGGCGATGACCCATCCCTTCCAGGCGCGACGGCCATGTCGTCGGAGAGGGCGCTTGGCAGGGCGGCATGACCCTCTGATGCCTGCACGAACAGCTTCTCCTTCGTCAGACCATGCGACGCAGGGAGGTAGGATGCGTTGCCGGATAGCGATAACCCCCTGGCCACACCGTGCGCGGTCCTGGCGCCGGATATCATCTGGTCCTCCGCAAGCTTCCTCGGATACCCATGCTCAACGAGTGTGAAGAAACCGAACAAACCAAGGAAGGCGAAACCGACGGCACAGACGACATATGCATCCCTCTCTTCCTGGAGGCCCATGAATCGGCTCTGCAGGATCGGGTCGTTCGTCTCCCCTATCTCATCCATGCTGTTCTGGGCGTCAATCGCGAATGCCGCGAAGATGACTCCAACGATCAGCAGTGCAACCGCTGCGGCTCGTCCGAGCGGCATGTCGATCTCCCTGCCAACCAATCTGAAATTCAACGGACCTGCACCTATCCCCGTTAACGAGTACGCCCCATTTGTAGATAATGGCGATTGAGTCGCCTGCTTCGCATCTGTCCTTGGCGGATTGCAGTCGCTCTGTTCCCCCATGTCGTCCAGATGTATCGTCGATCAGTCCTTCGGCCAGTGGGCGATTGTTCGATCACAATGACTCTCCCGCATTCTCCGATGAGCCCGCCCCATCGGACCACGTGGCTATCATCGCGATAACAGCGATGGTGACGAACAGTACCGATATCTCAGCCATCGTGGACATCGCGTTGGCTCCTGCTGGAAGGAAGAAGGTCGCGAGGACATATGTAAGAGGTGTCGCGATGGCGAGTACCACCCCGGCCGCGCAAGCGGCTGCGAATGCACCTGTGCGCAGCCGTATATCGTAGACATCGGTATCCTCCGACAGCAACGCGCTCCACGCGAGCAACGAGGTAGGTAGCAACAAGCCGAGCAGAGATGTCTGCCAGACATCCATTTCGACCAGCGTCACGATCTCTATGGACAACGCGGCGACCGTCAAGTCGATAAGCATGCCGACGAAGGCAGCCGGTCGATATTCGAGGGCAATTCCGAGAAGCACCAGAGCAATCCCTATCGTCCCGGGCACCAGAAGAGAGAACGAAAGCCTGCTGAACATCAGGAACAACGCGGCAGCGACAAGGGCCACCGCAATCTTGAATCCCACCGACACGCGTATCACGCGACGCCCCTCCTGATGCTCCTCACTATCCTCGCGGTGGTGTCCGCAGGACCGATTCGAATGAACGAGGCGCCCGAGCGTCTGAGTGCAGCCTCCATCCTCACGGCCGCGCCCATGTTGTCGTAGAGCCGTTCCACTTCAGGAACCTCCAATGTGGACGGGGGCTTCGAATACCAGTCATCGTAGGTCTGTATGACCAGCATCCTGTTCCCGGTCCTCTTGCACAGCTTCGCAGCGGATATGACAGATTCCCTCGAAGATACGAGGTCAGATATGACCACGAACAGCTGCACGCCACCATGCCTCCTGGAGATGACCTCGCGAACCGCACCCTCGAGGCCTATCTCGCGAACACCTGTAAGTCGGCGGTTCGTTATGCTCTTCATGGCATCGAGGAACGCCTCGCCCCCGCCTGCGGAGCCTAATCCCGTGTTCGTCGGCGCGGATTCACGAGCGTTGGGAGAGGCGCTAGGGCTGTCGGCGGTCCTTATCGATTCCGGTATGGCTCTCAGAGCCATCACTATCTTCTCGAACTGATGCTTCGAGAGCGACGAGTCGACCTTGGCTATCAACGAGGTCTCGTCGAACGCCGCCGTGCCTGTGCTGTGGTAGTTACTGAGAAGGACGCGGGAGAGTTGGATGGCGAGATCGGTCGCGTGGTCTATCTTGGCTACCTTGTTGGTCGCGAGGCGCATACTCCTGCTGCAGTCGACCATGACTGTTGTCTCCAGCGTGCCCTCCTTCTTGTAAGTCTTCGTCATCAGCTTGCCCAGCTTCGTGAAGGCCTTCCAATGGATGTCCCTCGCCTTGTCGCCTGGGATGTAGTCACGTATGCCGGCGTGTTCCAACTCCCTCAGGATTACAGCTGGCATCCTCGTCACGCCGCCGTATTCGAAGTGCTCTCTGCGAGCGATGTCCCTCGCCGTGCTGAGGCTCTCGCGGCGCGTGTGGACAACCAGCGTCGTCGTCGTGCGGTCTTCACGTGAATGCACATGCAGGCCGAAGGCGTCCGACTGCTCTATTCTCAAGCCGCCTATCACATGACTCCCACGCCTGCTAGGGACGATCGAGTATGCGAAAGACCATACGGAGCGTGGGGGCACCTTTGCCGATACGACATTGCTGCCAGAGACGACGACGCAGTCATCCGGCATCCGGTCCTCGAACCTGGCCTCTATCGGTGACGGGTTGAGGTTCGTTATCTCCACCTTGATCGCTATCGGTTCCTTCGCGAATGTCATCTCATCGAGCGCCTTGCGTTCGACCTTGACGCGCGAGTCCTCCACCTCTGAGAGGAACCTTCTGCGGGAGTACACGAAGACAACCAACAGCCCTGAGCATACGACGATCCATGACAGGTTCATGAAGAGGTAGGCTGCAAGCACGAAGACCGCGCAGACTATCAACAATGTCTTGCCGAGCGGTGATGTCTCCAAAGCTACTCACTCTTCTGCTCAATGGTACGGGCGGTGTCCTCGCTGAAGTCACCCTTAGGTATCGGGACCTGTGACAGTATGGATTCGGTCACGCTGCCTGGTGTCTGACCTTCCAGGTCCGCCTCCGGAGTCAGCACCAAACGGTGGTCTATCACTTTGTGGGCCATCCTCTTCACGTCATCCGGGATGACATACGACCTTCCCGAGAGGTATGCGTGAGCCTTCGCGGCCATCATCAGGTGCATGCCACCTCTCGGGCTGAGTCCCAACTCGAGCTGCTCCGCGTTCCTCATAGCCCTCATCACATCCCGGACATATTCGACCACGCTATCGTGCATGTGCACCTCGTACACCCCAGCTCGCATGCGGTAGATGTCCTCTGGCTGAAGCACCTGCTTGGGGTTCACCTGAGGTCGGCCCTTGAGTTTTAGCATCTCCAGTTCCGACTCAGGATCGAGATAGTCCATGGTGCTCCTTATGAAGAACCGGTCGAGCTGTGCCTCTGGCAGCGGATAGACTCCCTCGGTCTCGACAGGGTTGATCGTCGCAACGACCATGAACGGGTGGGGCAGCTTGAAGGTCGTGCCCTCAATCGTCACCTGTCTCTCCTGCATCGACTCCAAGAGCGCAGACTGAGTCTTCGGCGGCGCTCGGTTTATCTCGTCTGCGAGGACAACGCTCGCGAACACCGGGCCCTTGCGCACTTCAAAGTCCCCGAGTTTCTGGTTGTAGAAGTAGTGTCCGGTGATGTCCGAAGGCAGCAAGTCCTGCGCGAACTGTATTCTCTTGAATGTGAGCCCTGAAGCATCCGTCAGAGCCCTGGAGAGGGTCGTCTTCGCCACGCCAGGAACGCCTTGGACAAGCAGGTGGCCGTCTACCAGCAGGCATGTCATGAAATCATCCACCTGCTCTTCGTAGCCAACGACGATCTCGCCTATCTCTCCCTTCAACCTTCCGAGAATCTCCTCTGCGTCCTGCGGTGAAGCGGGCTCATCCTCCATTGTCTCACGAATCCGTCGACCACGAATCGGCCCATCGGGTCTGCTATGCAAATCCCTTTCTCATTCATGAATGTATGCCAACGGTCGCGATGACGCCGCGGATCGGTGAGAAATGTGCGTCGACGACGCTGACGCTGAACACTCCGCATATGTCAGCGACACAGGTCAGATGGTCATCTGTCCTGCGGCGTCTCGACTTCCTCCACGAGCTGCTTGCCCGCGGACACGCTGTCGACCGAGTGTATCACGGCGCCGCAGTCAGAAATCGTCTCCTCGATGCTCTCGAAGTCGATCGAGTTGCCCTCGATCGTGATCTTGACGCTCTCGGTCTCTCTGTCGACCTCTTCCAGCGTGAGGTTCACTCCCGAGACGCCCTTGAGAACACTTATGCGGCGGGACATCTCGATAATAGTCGGATGATGGGGTTTCAACACGTCGAGCACTAGCCTTTTAATCTCTGTCACTTCCGCATTCCCTACCGAGCTGCTTGGGACTACGAAGTCTTCGTATTTAGTTCTTTTCTGAGAGGGTCGAACGATGCCATGTCCTGACGCCCCGCAGGTAGATGCTGGACTCGGCAAGTTTAATACACCAACTGCCTATGCGAATCAGCGTGGTGAGAAGCTCCGTAAGGCCTGAGGAAGTGAAGGTCCTCGACATCAACGCTCGTCACATGGGCATTCGGACGATCACGCTCATGGAAAACGCGGGCGCAGCCGTGGCGAGGCATGTCCTAGAGGGGTTCCCTGGAGCGACGAGCATCGCCGTCCTCTGTGGCAAGGGGAACAACGGCGGAGACGGCTTCGTGGCTGCGAGATATCTCTCCTTGAACAAACAGGTGGTCGTCTACCTTCTCGAGCAGACGCCAGCGGACATGTCAGATTTGGCAGCGGTCAACCTGCATAAGATCGGCAACCTCCTCAAGGGCATTGATGCGTTCAACGCAAAGGACCATGATGTCGTCGTCGATGCCATGCTAGGCATCGGCCTTAGGGGCAAGCCCCGCGAGCCCTACGCAAAGGTGATCAAGGGCCTCAACAGGAGCAAGAAGCCCGTCATAAGCGTCGACGTTCCCTCGGGATGGCCGTCCGACCTGCGCGTACGAGCCAGCACCACCGTAACATTCCACGCTCCCAAGCAGGGCATGAATAGGAAGAACTCTGGCAAGATAATCGTCGCAGACATCGGCATCCCGAGCGATGCGGAGGATTACTGCGGCCCGGGAGACTTCTCGCTGCTGCCGAAGAGAAAGCCCGACGCCCGCAAAGGCGATTCCGGACGTGTTCTTGTCATAGGCGGCGGGCCGTACACCGGAGCGCCTGCGTTCACTGGGATGGCAGCGATGAGGGGCGGCGCTGACCTCGTCTTCGTATCGACCCCTGAGCCAGCGGCGTTGCCGGTGGCAGTGCACTCACCCAGCCTGATAGTGAGGGCGCTCACAGGGGAGCGGCTCTCGGAGAGCCACGTCACCGAGCTGCTGTCGTTCTCGAAGAACGTCGATGTAGTCGCCATCGGACCGGGTCTCGGGTCGGACGCAGAGACGATGCGCGCGACGGAACGATTCATACAGAAGTGCACGAAGCCGATGGTCATC
>JBFEPA010000022.1:0-13212 GCA_041550275.1 Thermoplasmata archaeon
CAAGGACGGGTGCGTCGATGTCGACGCGCTCGAGAAGGCCGTAACAGACGATACAGCGGCATTCATGCTGACGAACCCGAACACGCTCGGACTGTTCGAGAAGGACGTCCGCGAGATAGCACGCATAGTGCACAGCAAGGGGGCGCTGTTGTACTATGACGGCGCTAATCTGAATGCGATCATGGGCAAGACATCGCCTGGAAAGATGGATTTCGACATCGTCCACTTCAACCTGCACAAGACCTTTGCCGCACCTCATGGAGGAGGAGGACCTGGATCCGGGCCAGTCGGGGTCAAGCAACATCTGGAGGAGTTTCTGCCCGTGCCCAGGATAGTCAGGAGGAATGACGCGTTCGCCCTCGATTACGACCATTCGAAGAGCATAGGGAAGGTCAAGGCATTCTACGGCAACTTCGCCGTATTGGTGCGAGCATATGTCTACATCAAGATGCAGGGCGGGGAAGGACTGGAGAACGTGTCCGAAGAGGCAGTCCTGAACTCCAACTACCTGAAGGCCAAGCTGAAGACCCTCTTTGACATGCCCTACGGCGACCTGAGGAAGCACGAGTTCGTCCTCAGCGGCAAGTCACTCAAGAAGCGCGGCCTTAGAACGATGGACTTTGCCAAGGGACTGCTAGACCATGGCTTTCACGCACCAACAGTCTACTTCCCCCTCATCGTGGACGAAGCGCTGATGATTGAACCGACTGAGAGCGAGACCAAAGACACTCTCGACGCGTTTGTAGAAGCGTGCAGGAGCATACTGTCAGAGGATCCAGAGACGGTGAAGACGGCACCACACCACACCGCTAGAAGCAGGATAGACGAGGTGAAAGCCGCCAGAGACATGGTTCTGAGCTGGAGGGGCTTTCAGACGAAGAACGCGCGCGCAGACGATAGCCGGCACTCTACTCGCGCTTGAACCTCGCACATATGAGTGTCCGTGACCCGGTCACCCCTTGTACGCTCCGCACCTTCTGAAGGACGACATCGCATAGCTTATCGTAATCGCCGGTCTCCATCCTAGCAATTATATCGTACTGGCCAAACAGCTGATGCGCCTCAGTGAGTTCAGGGAGTTCCCTGATCTGCTTGATCACAGAAGTCTCCTTTCCCGTTGCTGTCGTTATCAATACGTATGCTACTACCAGCATACCACCCTGAGAATGGGGTAAATGTCGTGAATCTACTTATATTCTATCCGCATGGAAACCGGGCTCAATCGCGCAAGGCCAGTGTGCCATGGCCGTCTGGACTACCGCGTTTAGACGAGTGTCGCCTGCCCACTGGAAACTGTTATCTACAGCGCCTGTCAATCTGAACATCCTGACATGGCATTGTTCATCGTGGTCGAGGGCATAGATGGCTGTGGCAAGAGCACGGCGGCCGAGACGTTAGCTGATTGGCTGGAGAGGGACGTGGTGCTCACGCGGGAACCGACGGATTCGTGGATCGGCACCGCTGTCAGAGACGGCAGCAAAGACGCTTCAAGCCCGTACTTGGACGCCCTCCTGTTCATGGCAGACCGCTCTCAGCACACGCTTGAGATAGCGAATTGGATAGAAGACGGCAAGACAGTTGTGTGCGACAGGTACTACCATTCGACAGTCGCATATCAGACGGCATTTCTGAAAGCCCAATCCCTTGGCGACAACTTCGACTGGCTCCTCGATGCGAACATGAGGATATCGAGGCATCCTGACATCACTTTTCTGCTGATCCTGAACCCTGAACGTGCCCTTGAGAGGGTTGGCGCAAGGGGTGACCTGTCCAGGTTTGAACGTCTCGATTTCCTGAAGGATGTCGAAGATAACTATTTCAGGCTGGCGAGGCTCGACGACACGATTGTCCAGATAGACGCTGACAGGCCTCCGGACGACATAGTCAAGGACCTACTCGACATCATCCGTGAGAGGAAACTTTAATATCAGATGAGGCCTGGGATGTCATCGATGCACCCGGCCGAAGACATCAGAGGCTCCAAGAGCGACAAGCTGAAAGGTCGGAAGATAGTCCTTGGAGTGACTGGAAGCATAGCTGCCGTCGATTCTGTCAAGTTATGTCGGGAGCTGATCAGGCACGGCGCTGAAATCCATGTCGTCATGTCCAGGGAAGCCCAGAGCATCATTCATCCTTACTCCCTCGAGTTTGCATCCGGAAACCCCGTCACCACAGAGATAGACGGACGGGTGCAGCACGTTGCATTCTGTGGATACGTTCCAGACAAGGCAGATCTGCTGTTGATTGCGCCCGCAACTGCCAATACGATATCAAAGATTGCCCACGGCATCGACGACACAACCGTCACGACATTTGCCACGACTGCCCTCGGAACCGGCATACCGCTGATCATTGTGCCTGCCATGCACGGAAGCATGATCAACAACAAGTTCGTCCTAGAGAACATCAGTCGACTCAAGGGCAGCGGCGTAGAAGTCCTGGGAGCAAGGATGGACGAGGCAAAGGCAAAGATGCCAAGCATTGAGGAGATAGTCGCCGCAACGATATCCCGTATCGGCCGCGGAGACTTGCGTGGCAGGAGCGTGCTCGTCATCGCAGGGTCCACTGAGGAGCACGTAGATGACATCAGGATCATCACGAACCGGAGCTCGGGGGGGACGGGCCTCGAGCTCGCAAAGGCTGCCTATGAACGAGGCGCAGATGTCGAGCTCTGGATGGGCAGATGCGAGGTCGCCTTACCAGCATATCTCAGCATAACTAGATTCTCCAGCGTTGCAGACCTCAAGGCGCTTGTGGACAACATCGCCGAGCAGGACATCGTCCTGTTCCCGGCGGCTGTGTCAGATTACCGTCCTGATAAGCACGATGGCAAGATATCCTCTGATGACGAGCACCTGACGCTCACGCTGAAGAAGACCCCGAAGCTCATAGATACACTGAACGGCAAAGTAATCATTGGATTCAAAGCACAGTCACATGTCGATGATGAAAGGCTCATTGTCGAGGCGAAAGCGCTCATCAGCAGGTCAGGCTGCGCTTTCGTCGTCGCGAACAGAATGGAGCAAGTCAGCTCCGCCCACACGCGCGTTCTCATCGTTCGTGCTGATGGCTCAGCGAGCGAGATATCCGGAACAAAAGCGGTGGTTTCTGATAAGATACTCGATGCAGCGATGAAGGTATGAGACGATGAGAGCTAGAGCGTTCTGCCCCGGGCATGTGACCGGGTTCTTTGAGGTATGTATAGGCGATGAGCATCTCTCGTCTGGCTCCAGAGGCGCCGGTATGTGCACCTCCCTCGGGGCGACCTCAGAGGTAGAGATGTCCAAATCGCGCACCAAGTCCATTGATGTCCGCATCGGTGGTGTGCGCAGAGATGCCAAGGTGACTGTACAGACGCTCGACGCGCTCATCGGTGACAGTGCTCTTGACGTTAGAGTCTCCACCATTCTCGACCTGCCTGAGAGCCAGGGGTTCGGAATGAGCGCCGCTGGATCGCTCTCCGCTGGTATCGCCTTGTGTGACATCCTTGGGATGGACAAGAGGATGGCCTTTGAGGCGGCGCACTCAGCCGAAATCAGGAACAGGACAGGCATGGGGGACGTCTCCGCTATCCACTGTGGAGGTGTGACCATAAGAGAGCTCGCTGGCCTGCCGCCGAAGGGGCGAGTACACAGGATTGAAGGCACTCCCGGTCTCGTGCTTGCAGTCGTAGGCGGGCAATTGATGACTGCGGGCGTACTCGACGACCAAGACACGGTCTCCCGCATCAATAGAGAGGGTGGGCGGCGCGTGTCAGAACTGCTGGAACGGCCAAGCATTGAAAACCTGATGAGGCTCTCAGCAACATTCGCGATAGACACAGGGCTCGTCTCGAACGAGGTGCGCAGCGCCATGGATTCAACGTCCTCTGCAGGCCTCGCGAGCATGTCCATGTTGGGCAACTCAGTGTTCGCGATCGGGCAAACGGCGGAGCTAGCCTCTTTGCTCTCCAGCCACGGAAAGGTCTACGTCACATCCGTGGACGCCGAAGGTGCGCGCATTCTTCCGGATTCATGAGATGCGATCTCGGGCTCACTCGAATAGGGTGAACAGCTGATCGTCACCGCCCACATCAAAAAGGCCAATCCTCGCGCCGCTGTCCAGCCACCCATGCGCGTAATTGACGCATGCGAACGCGTTCGCCAGCTGTCCCTTCCGAGCGAACTCCTTTGCGTCGTCGAGATAGGATCTGGCCATCGTCAGAAAGTCATCCGCCAGCTTCCGGTTGAACGACCGCTCCGGAGCAGCGACCTTGAGCTTGGCAAGCGCGGTCGAAGTCAATGCAACATACTTGTCGAGCCGCTCTATCGTTATCTTGCTCTCGTCCTCGGCCATGACGCTACATCCTTCTCGATGGTATGATTTCTATGCTCTCGCCGCCGTGTTGGGACTCTCTCGGCCTTATGTCCACGAACAGCGGCATGGATACCCCGCCACCGGTTATGATCGCTGTCCCAATCGGAAGCCTCTGGATCTCGTCCTCCATACCGTCCGTTAGCCCCTCAATGGACGACGCGATGGCCTTGAGGTCGTTGGGATTGTTCACCTTGAGGATTATCTGAGTGTTACACTGGCTCAGAACGTTCTTGTCGACCTTAGCGGGCCGTTGAGATATCACGAGGAGGCCTAGGCCGAACTTCCTGCCCTCCGACGCTATAGTCCTGAAGACCTTCGAGCACGCTACCTGCCCCTGCTGCGGGCAGAAGTTGTGCGCTTCCTCCACGACAAGCATGAGCGGTGGTATCTTGCCGACCTTCCGAAGCTCGAACAGTGCGTTACCTATCCTGTTCACTATCAGTTCCTGCATATCAGGTGGCGTGCCCCTGAGGTTGATGATGGTCGTCTTGCCCTTCTGTATGAGCTCGTCTATCTTCGTCCCCTGTTCGGCAAATACCTCGATTTCATTGAGGTACTCTAGCTCGGTTATGAGCGCAGCGCTGGATTGCTCATTGTTGGCCTCCAACACCGCGATGACGTCCGTGATCGAGTAGTTCTCCTTGGTCTCGTGCAGCGCATCGATGGCACGCCTCAGCATCGTGAGGTATGATCTGACGTTCTTCGTGTTCGTGAGTCCAAGAATCTCTCTCGCATCAAGATTGTGCAGAGTGAACTTCAGAGGATGGGCATGCTTATTCAGGTTCGTGTCCGTCGCGAACTCCACTATCTTGTCGTTGTAGCCTCTAGGCTTAACGCCAAAGTCTCTGTGCGTCTTCTTAATCGTGCCCTTCTTTCTCATCGTGGAGTACTCACCATGCGGGTCGATGACACAAACCGTGACCCCGTGTTTCATCAGCTCTTCAACCAACGCCCCGGAACAGTAGGATTTCCCGCCACCAGTCTTGCTCAGTATGCACACGTGCTTCTGGACAATCAGGTTGATATCCAGTTCCACCCGGACATCGTGGCCGGACAGGAGTCCTATGTACGCCCCTGCGTCCGTATGCTCCTTAATCCCGACGATGTCTTTGATGAGGTCTTCCCTTGCACGGTAGACGACCTCCCCGGCACTCAGCGGCGTCCGCGGTGCCTGCAGGAGGCCACGATCGTCCCGGTATCCGACCACAGACACTGTGGCAATCTCCTTCTCCTCAATCTCGACAGGCGCGCCTTGCTTCATCGACTTGACGCCGTCAGTCGTCAGGTTCGTCCTTCTCTCGATCTCGGATACCTGGCCAAGGACATAGCCGTGTATCTTGTGATGGACTTGGACGAACTCCATCTTCTCCAGCGGTCCTGTAACCAGTATGCTGAACCTCAGCGTGCCGACGTTCCCGTATATGACACCGACCGGGTCCATGTCGCCCTTGCCTCCTCTATGGGCCACCCTGGCGTGCTGTTTCGCAGGGACCTCAGCGGGTTCCTCTTCGTCTGTAACAGGGAGAGTTTCCTCGGCCTCAGCGGTTGATAGGTCCACCTGGTCAGTGGTCTCGTTCAAATGCATCCCATCTTGATTTCCCAATATGACGATTTCTTCTATTAATGCTTTCGTCAGGCGCTTCCAGTCGTAGAAACGGCGTCAAGTTATATGAGAAAGAATGTCGTTGTCAGCAACCGATAGCATGCAGGTAGTCGGAGGCTCAGCGTCAACAAAGCTTGCAGGCGAACTCTCCAAATCGATGGGAGTGAGCCTTTCTGAAGTGGAAGTGAAGAGATTCCCGGATGACGAGTGCTATGTGCGAGTCCAGGATGATCTGAAGGACGAGCATGTCGTGGTCGTCCAGACAGCATGGCCCGACACCAACATCATAGAGCTGATGCTACTCCTTGACGCCATTGGCGACATGAACCCATCATCGGTCACGACGGTGGTGCCCTACTTCGGATACGCCAGGCAGGACAAGCGGTTCAAAGATGGCGAGCCAATAAGCGCGCGCGCCATGGCACGCATGCTGCAAACCCAATCCGACGAATTCATCACCGTCGATGTCCACGCATCCAGCGTGATCGGCTGGTTCGACCGCATACCAGCGCGGAACGTCTCCGCACATGGAGAGATTGGCAAGTTTCTCAGGAGCAGAGAAGTCGAGATGGTGTTGTCGCCTGATGAAGGGAGGAAGGAGAACGCCAAGCGTGTCGCCGATGTTGTAGGCTGCGAAGCCGACTTCCTTGTCAAAGAACGTCTGGATGGCGAGACCGTCAGGATGGCCCCGAAGTCCCTCGACTCGGCTGGCAGGAAGGTCGCGATAGTCGATGACATCATATCAACAGGCAACACGATAGTCAAGGCCTCCGAGCAGTTGCGGAAGCAGGGGGCCGCAAGTATCATCGCCGTCTGCACCCATGGCGTATTCGCCAGCAACGCGATCCCCCGTCTGAAAGCGGCCTGCGACGAAGTGCACTCGACAGACACCATCGAGAACCCGACATCGGCTATAACAGTCGCCCCAGAGATTGCCAAGGCTATCGCAGATGCTGCGGGGACACCCAAAGCTACATAAACATCCCTTCGATTCTTGTGGTTCAGATGAAGAAAGCCGAGGATTTCAGCGAGTGGTACAACGACATTGTGGAGAAAGCCAACCTTACGGACAAGCGCTACCCCGTCAAGGGGATGAACGTGTGGACTCCGTATGGATGGAAGATCATGCGGGCGATCGACACGAACATCCGCGAGGAGTTCGACGCCACGAGCCACGACGAAGTATGCTTCCCGCTGCTCATCCCCGAGGATCAGTTCGCAAAGGAGAAGGAGCACATCAAAGGATTCGACGCAGAGGTCTTCTGGGTCACGCACGCGGGGCTTACGCCGCTGGATGTTAAGCTGCTGCTCAGGCCCACAAGCGAGACGGCGATGTACCCGATATTCTCATTGTGGGTCAGGTCTCATGCCGACCTGCCGCTGAAGACCTACCAGATTGTGAACACCTTCAGGTATGAGACCAAGCAGACGAGGGCGTTCATTCGCGTCAGAGAGATACACTTCTTCGAATCGCACACCTGTCACGCTGATTACGAGGACGCTGAGAGGCAGGTCAGGGAGGACTACGAGATCCTCGAAAGGCTTGCCAAGAAATGGTGCATACCGTACAAGCTCCTCAAGAGAACGGACTGGGACAAGTTCCCCGGGGCAGTGTATACCGTCGGAATAGACACGCTTCTGCCCAGCGGGAGGACGCTCCAGCTGGGCTCCATACATCAGTATCGTGACAACTTTTCGAAACCGTACGAGATAAAGTACGAGGACGACGACGGACAGCACAGGTACGCCCACCAGACCACATTCGGAATGAGCGAGAGGCTTGTCGGCGCAATCGTCGCCATCCACGGGGACGATAAGGGACTCGTTCTCCCGCCGGGAGTCGCAACGATGCAGGTCGTTGTCATACCCGTCCTGGCAAAGGGCGCTGCGGACCAGGTCAATAAGGCAGCGAAGGAACTGACCGACGAGCTCCGGAAGTCTGGCATCAGGGTGCACATCGATGAGAGAGACCTGCGTCCAGGGGCTAAGTACTACGATTGGGAACTCAAGGGAGTGCCTCTGCGCGTGGAGCTCGGCATGAGGGACATCGAGAAGGGCGCCGTCACACTCGTCAGGAGGGACACAGGGGAGAAATCGCTCGCTAACAGGGGGGCGGTCGTTGACGCGGTCAAGAAGGCTCTGGACGACATCGCTGCGAGCCTGCTGGACAACGCCCGTGGGACGATGGATGCTGGCATCGTTGTTGCGGAGTCCCTCGACGACCTTCCGGACAAGCTGATCAGAATTGGCTGGTGCGGGTCGGAGGAATGCGGGCACCAGATAGAGGATCGAACAGACAGGAACATCATCGGCACGCCTGTCGAGGACGAGGGGTTCAAGGGTATGTGCGTAATCTGTGGCAAGCCGACTACCACGCCTGTTTACATCGCGAGGGCGATGTGACACAGCGATTTCTCCATGGCATAGGCAGCTGACCCTGCGTTTGTCGCTCTGCATAGCTTGCATAGCTCTATGCGTGCAGCGGCCTCTTCTTTCTGAAAAGCAGCATGCCTATGACGCCAAATGCGATGAGTGGGGCGTATATGGTATAGATGCCGATGTTCCCACGGTCGAACGGGTACCAGGTGCCGTACATAACGGCCCAGCCCCAATAGACGAGTATGCCAGCAGCTAGGAGGACAACGAAGAAGACGAACGCCGCCTTTCTCTGGAACTCAGCACCTTCAGGCTCTGCCATTATCGCGCCCAATGGATTGGCTGTATAAATTGATTCCGATAGACAAGGGCATGGGATGGAACAGCATTCATCCTGGCGGAGCGGACGTTCCGAGCTTGAGGAACTCTTCCTCGTCCTTCAGGGCCCCCTCGAATATCGATAGGCTCTTCTCCACCTGGGCCTTGGATATGCACAGCGGCGGAGCTATCCTGAAGACATTGCCGTAGCTGCCGGAGGTGATGGTCATCAGGCCGTTCCGCCAGCATTTGCCCTGGATGGTCGTCGCCTCGTGTGGCTCCTTCGTGTACTGGTTCTTGACCAGCTCCACACCTATCATGAGGCCTCTGCCGCGAACATCCCCGATGATCTCCCTGCGCTGCTGCATCTCCCTCAGAAGCTTCATCGTGTACTCGCCCAGCTTGGCAGCGCGGTCGGCGAGGTTCTCCTCGATAATCGCCTCGACATGCGCAAGTCCGGAGGCCATCGTGATCGCGTTGCCTCCGAACGTCGACGAGTGTGACCCAGGCCTCCACTTCTTCATGATCTCGTTCTTGGCGATGATAGCACCTAGCGGAACGCCGCCTCCGAGGGCCTTGCCCATCACTAGGATGTCTGGCACGACGCCGAAGTGCTCGCATGCGAACATCTTGCCAGTCCGTGCAAACCCGGTCTGGACCTCGTCCGCAACGAGGAGCGCCCCCTGAGATTCGCATATCTTCTTCAGCCTTGGCAGGAACTCCTTCGGCGGGACGATGTATCCTCCCTCGCCCTGTATCGGTTCGACTATCACCGACGATATCGGGCCAGTTGGGCCGCCGAGCTGGAGTACCTGCTCCTCGAAGTAGTCCATGCACCAGAGCCCGCACTCAGGATATGTCTGCTTGAACGGGCATCTGTAACAGTACGCGTAAGGTGTGAAGACTACGCCAGGCAGCATCGGGCCGTAGCTGTACCTCAGTTTGATCCTGCTAGTCAACGCCAGCCCCGCACCGATGCGGCCGTGGTACGAGCCGAAGAACGCCACATGCTCGTTACGCTTGGTGTAGTATCTAGAAAGCTTGAACGCGGCCTCTACCGCCTCGGCACCGCTGTTGCCGAAGAACGTCCCCTTCAGTGCCTTCCCTGGAGATATCTCATGCAGCAGCTTGGCGAACTGCGCCTCCTTGTCGAAGTACGCGTCGTTCGCCATTGAGTGTATGAGCTTGCTGGCCTGGTCCTGGATGGCCTTCACCACCTTGGGGTGAGTCCATCCGGCGTTCTCGACGCCTATACCTGATGTGAAATCTAGCAGAACGTTGCCATCCGCATCCATGACGGACGCGCCGGATGCTTTCTCGAAAGTGAACGTGAAACACCGGTCGTACGCGTAGGAGACATACTCGCGGTCGATCTTGATGATGGCCTTGCTCTTGGGCCCTGGCGCCCTCACGACCAGCTTCGGGGCCTCCCTAGCCCAGTCAGCGACCCAATCCGGCAACGGGAACTCCTCTTCCAGGCTGATCGGCCGCTTCTCGCCTCCCTCAGCCTTGTCCGTTTTCGGTCCCTTGACTGTCTCGCTCACAGCCTCGTTCTCGACCATCTCACTCATCCCTTATTCCCCCGAGCGTTGCCTAGGGTCAACGCGCCCTCGGGGCAGGCCTTGATGCACTTGGGGTCACCGCCACAGAGGTCGCACATGTACGCGGTCTCTATGCCGAATTTGCCCTCGAAGAATACGGCGTCGTAAGGACAGCGTGGAATGCACGCCATGCATGCGAAGCACCTGTGTTCGTCCAAGGTCCAGTACTTGCCCTCATCGTGGAACTCCAGCAGCGCCGAAGGGCAGACATCGGCGGGTGGACACACTTCGCAATGGACGCATACTGTCGCCTTGTACTTGTCCCCATCCTTGCATATCGTGATCCTGGACTTGCCAGTTGCCACGCTAGATTTCTTGGCGGCGATGCAGGCCTTCTCGCACTCCCCACAGCCGTTGCACTTGTCAGGACTGAAGACCAGTCCGAATTTCATTGTTTGGTTGGACATCTACGCACCACTCTGAAAGGCCAGAACCACAAGAATCATGGGATCTGGCCTGATCAGTGAGCCAACGCTCCTCACCATTCTGGGTAAAGTGCTGATGGCATATATATTCTTGGAGACATGGGTATTTGTATCTTGTCTGTGTACAACTTGGGGCGGGCGATTATGAAAATCTTTCAGTCAATACGCCATAATCATTGAAAGTTTCACATTTCGGACATGCCGATTGGGGGACTTTCGACCGCATAGATATTGGCGGTGAAATTAATTAAAAATACAAGCAAAATATATTATAAATATCATATATGTTGCAGTATTCATATATCGCTCCAGCTGCGCGCGCGCACGAAGAAAAACGGCGATTAACCAGACGTGGTGAGCATCATTCACCACATCTGGTCGTCGGGTTTGGTCACTTGAGGTAGTCCAACTTGGGCACGATGTCGCTGAGCCCACAGTCCTCTAGCGTCTTCTTCGTCGGCCTCCCGTCCTCGTCCCAGCCCCAAAGCTGATAGTACTCCGTGAGCATCTTGTCGAAGGCCCCTGGCGGCACGGCCTTGCCTGCTGTCTTGCCGCTGGGCAGCGGCTCAGACTCCATTCTGTCAGGCATCGTGTCGTCCTTCCTGGAGAAGCCCTCTCTCACGTTGAATGCTCGGACTAGGTTCCACACGCGCGTACCGACAGCGGTCAGCCAGTCTTCCGTCGCAGGCTGCCCCGTGACGGCGGTGTAGTACATCGCCATGTTCTCATTGCTCACGCCGTAGAAGTCGCAGAAGATCATGCTCCACTTGAAGCTCTTCAGGATCTGCTCTTCGTGACAAATCGCAGCCTTGCCCTCGGTGCTCCACGGGTCACCATCGCCATAGGCGTCCGACGCGACTGGCCATGCCCGGTTGTGGTCGGCGCCCCTGTCGGAAGTGGCATAGGCGAGGGCCATGCCGATCGAGCCCCTTGGGTCGTAGGCGGGGTACTCACATCCCTTGGCGTGGATGACGAGCTTCTCCGTGTCCTTGCCTATCTTCCTGGCCGCGATGAGGGAACCCTCCGCAAGGAGGTCGCCGATCTTGCTCTTCCTCTCCGCGATCATCTCCGGCATCTTGGCGTAGGCCTCCTCGTTGCCGAACTTGAGCTCAAGGCCGCCGGTGTCCTCTTTGGTGATTATCCCCTGCTCGTACAGGTCCATCCCGAAGCCGACAGCTGCGCCTGCAGAGATGGTGTCCAAGCCCAGCCTGTCGCACTCCTCTGCGAACTTGACGATCGCCTCGATGTTCTGTACGCCGCAGTTGGACCCCGCGAGGCCCAGTGTCTCATACTCAGGTCCTTCCGTGGACGCACCTTTGAACGGCCCGTCCCTGACCTTCGCCCAGCTGCCGCACGCAATCCCGCAGCCGAAGCACGCCTTCTTCCTGACGAACACCCTGGTCTTGAGCGCATCGGAGTCGATGCCCTTGTAGCCGTCGAACTGGCCACTGTGCCAGTTGTTCGTGGGCAGTATGGCAGCGTCCTGGCTCATGTCGACGATTATGGGCGTGCCATCGGTCACTAGACCAGCGTGGTCTGGGTTCTCTACGACGTCTTTCAGCAGCATCTGCTTGGCCATCTTGACGAACCCGTCGATATCGGGTACCTCCACACCAAGCGACCCCTTGGCGACGACTGCCTTGAGATTCTTCGAGCCGAAGACCGCGCCTGCTCCTCCTCTTCCTGCATTCCTCGTGATGTCCGATGTGACGCCTGCGATTCGCGACAGCTTCTCCCCAGCTTGACCTATGCCGGCGATTCTGGCAGCCTTCTGACCGACCTCCTCGCGGAGCAGCTCCTCCGTCTTGAACATGTCCTTGCCCCAGACGTTCTTGGCGTCGCGAATCTCCGCATTGCCGTCGTTCAGATACAGATAGACGGGCTTGGGCGCCTTGCCGTTGACTATGACCGCGTCGAAGCCCGCATACTTCATCTCAGGGCCAAAGTAGCCGCCGGCGTATGTGTCCAGGAACGTGCCCGTCAGCGGGGACTTAGTTATCACCGCGTAGCGGCTCGTGAGCGGGACCATCGTACCGACGAGTGGGCCGGTCCAGATGGAAAGCACGTTCTCAGGCGACAGGGGATCGGTCCCAGGCTTCAGCTCCTCGAACAGATACCGCGCTCCGAGCCCCTTTCCTCCGATGTACTCCTTGGCCCATTCACGGTTCAGGGGTTCCACCGACGTCTTCTCTTCCGTGAGGTTGACCCTCAGCACCTTTCCGGTATAACCATCCGCCATCATGATCACCTCTTGAGGACTCCCTTGGGACACACTTCCACGCACTGTGGTGTCCCGCCGCACAGGTCGCACTTGATCGAGTAGGACTCCGATGGGTCCATCCAGCATCCGTCGTGCGGGCAGGCCTCGACGCACATGCCGCATCCGGTGCATTCCTCCCTGTCGACGTAGTATATGCCCAGGGCCTCGTTGAGCTTGATTGCCTCCGCGGGACAAGCCTCAACGCATGGATGCTCATCGCATTGGATACAGTAGTTGAGCCTGACCTCTCCTGGCTCCGGATACAGGTCCAGA
>JBFEPA010000023.1:0-12789 GCA_041550275.1 Thermoplasmata archaeon
ATCATCTTGATGGTCTCAGCCATCTCGTCGAGCTTCTTGATCGCGAGCGCGGCGTCGGCCTTCTTGCCGATGACCGCGACGACGAGGGCCTTACGCCCAGCGCCAACCGCGACCATCTTCGCCTCCTCCGACTCGACTATGATGTGCTGGGGCGTCCCCACACGCAACTCCGAGTTCGCCGTCGATGCGGCGCCCATCAGGGTCGCGCACATGATCGCGAATGTCTCCATCGACACGCCCTCCGGCATGTCGGCGGCTATCACGAGGCCGTCCCTGCTGATGACCGCGGACGCCACGGACCCGCAGCTGCTCCTTAGCGACCTGAGGGCAGGCTTGAGTTCCATCCTATTCTCCCCCTACAGACTCCACCTTGAAGACGCAGCGCTTGTCCCCTCTGCTCATGCACTCTATCTCCTCGCAGTGCAGCCGCCTGTGCATCTGGGCCTCGTAGACCTTCCTCACGATGCCCCTCAGCCGGTGGCATGTGGCGCACCCGTTCGCCGTGCTCGAAGCCTCGATCGACCCCTCGGCCACGGCGGTGGACTCCTCGAAGACAATGTTGTCCACCCACCCGCGCGCGCGCAACAGGTTCGCGCATATCTCGAAGTACTTCTCGGGCTCCTGCATGGCGATCTTTGACATCTCCTCGCCGAGTATCATGCCCTCTCGGAAGAAGAGGCCGTAGCAGGCTTGGGACATGACCCCCTCGTACAGCTTCCTGATCTCCTCGAACTCGGATTGAGAAAGCTTGACGAACTTCATCGCTGGTCTCTCTGGGATTCGAGTGGTGGATATTTAAGACTTGGCGCACGGTTCCCAGGCCAGACGTCTGGAGGACTCGGCAGGCGCGACATCGCCGCGCACGCGCGCCAGACAGTCCGATAAGACGGCCATAAAGCCTTTTATGGGCAGTACTCCATCCACGCAGAGCGAGTGGTATGTTCTCGGATGAGGATGGCGAGCTGGCGGTCAGGGTCGCGAGGAACGTGGTCGAGAACCACGTGAGGAAGGCGAAGCCGAAGGAGTTCCCGACGCCCCCGATATTCAAGCAGAAGTCCGGGGTGTTCGTCACCCTCAGTGCCTACCCTACGGGCGACCTCCGGGGGTGCATCGGCTACCCCGAGCCGATCATGCCCCTGATAGAGGCCCTCAGGGACGCAGCGATAAGCGCGGCCTCGAAGGACCCGAGGTTCCCACCGGTCAGGGACGGCGAGCTGGACAAGATATCGGTCGAGGTGAGCCTGCTCACGTCCCCTGAGGAGGTCAGAGTAAAGAGGGCCGTCGAGCATCGAGACCATGTCAGGATCGGCGAGGACGGCCTGATCATCCAGAGAGGGTTCTCCAGAGGGCTGCTCCTGCCGCAGGTCCCGGTCGAGTGGGACTGGGACGCCGAGGAGTTCCTGTCCCAATGCTGTCTCAAGGCAGGCCTGATGCCCGATGCTTGGCTTCAGCAGGGCACCAAGGTGTTCAAGTTCCAGGCGGAGGTGTTCTCCGAGGTCAGACCCGGCGGGGACGTCAAGCGAAGGTCACTCAGTGAAGAGCATGGAAGTTGTGGTCGAGGGTAACTGCTACGTCTCTGGCAGGCTCGAAAGGTGCTGCGTAGGCATCGAGAACGGCAGGATCTCAGAGATAGCGAAGACGCTCGACGGCGACAAGGTCTACAAGTTCGGCGGCAAGACGATCCTCCCGGGGGCGATAGACTCGCACGTGCACTTCAGGGACCCCGGGATGACCAACAAGGAGGACTTCGGGACGGGGTCCATGGCAGCGATATGCGGCGGAGTCACATGCGTGTTCGACATGCCCAACACCAGACCGCCGACTACGACTCCGTCCGCGCTCAGGGACAAGAAGAGGATCGCGGAGAGCAAGAGTCTGGTGGACTTCGGGCTCTTCGCCGGGGTCAGGCCGGGCACGGACATCGCCACGCTCTCCAAGGACGTCATCGGGTTCAAACTGTACATGGCCAGCACGACGGGCGAGCTGCTGGTTCAGTCGCTCGACCAGGTCGGTGAGCAGCTGCGGGCGGTCGCCGCCTCAGGCAAGGTCCTCGCGGTGCACGCGGAGGACGAGTCCCTCAGACGCAAGGAGCCGGAGGAGAGCCTCGAGGACCATATGAAGAACAGGAATAAGGACTGCGAGGCGAGCGCCATCAGGAAGGTCAGGGAGTACGCAAAGGCCTGCAGGCTGCACATATGTCATGTGTCCGCCAGGAACTCGGTCCCCCTCATTGCCAAAGTACCCAACCTCACATCGGAGGTGACGCCACACCACCTGCTCCTGGACACTTCGAGCAGGGCAGGCACCCTGGGAAAGGTGAACCCGCCCCTCAGGCGCAGGGATGACCGGCATGGCCTGTTCCAGGCGTTCAAGGACGGCGCCTTCGACATCATCGCGTCCGACCATGCGCCCCACACCCTGGAGGAGAAGGAGGAGGACTTCGATTACGCCCCAACGGGAATGCCGGGCGTCGAGACGATGTTCCCCCTCATGCTCCACCACGTCAGGGAGAGACACCTCGACCTCAGCTCTGTGGTCAGGGCGCTGTGCGAGCGCCCGGCGGAGATATACGGTGTCAGGAAGGGCAGGATCGCGCCCGGGTACGACGCCGACCTGACGGTGGTCGACATGTCATCCACGAGCGTCATCAAGGGCTCGAGGCTGCATTCGAAGTGCGCCTGGAGCGCCTTCGAGGGCATGCACGGTATATTCCCCAAGGCCGTCTTCCTCAGGGGCGAGGTCATAGTGGAGGACGGGTACCTGGTGGGAGAACGCAATGGAAGGGACGTCGTTGGCCGGCCAGAGTAATCCCCTCGAGACGGACTTCTCCGAGGTCATGGGCAGGAGCTACAGGTGCATAGACAAGTGCGCGCTCTGCTGCCTCTGCCAGCCCGAGCTGCTCCCCCGGGAAGAAAGCAGGTTCAGGGCGGACCCCCTGCTCAGGGACTCCGTCGTCGAGTCGCACATATCGCCTGAGGTGAGGGGAGCGGCCATCAAGCTCAGGGGGGAGCACGGGGCCTGTCACTTCCTGTCCGGGAGGAGGTGCACGATATACCAGGACAGGCCGCACTTCTGTCGGGCGTTCCCGATCAACATCTTCGTCGGCTGGAGGATACAGGTCAACGCGAACCTCTCGTGCAGGGGGATCGGGCTCGAAGGCGAGAGACTCGAACAGCTCGCGAGGACCGTCCTTCAGGATTATGAGAGGCCAGAACTGGAGAAGGAGCTCAAGGATGCAAGGGAAGTCTTCAGAGAATTCCTGGACAACACGAGGCGGGCCAAGGTGGCACAGTCCACCGGTTCGCTCCGGGACGCGGGGAGCATCGTGATCGAGGACCTCGCGGACGAGATGGGGCTCAGCAGGGCGCTCACGTATGCGGAACACGGGCACACGCGCCAGAACACGGGCGCGCGCGACATAGTGAGGCTCGTGAGGCAGTCGGAGGCCTCCTCGGACATCGAGGAACTCGCGGTCATGGACGGCGCGGAGCTGTTCGACCTGGAAGACTTGAGCATGCTTCCTGTCTATGTAGACAGGAAGTTTAACTGGAACGTGTTCAAGCTCCAGGGGGAGACGATAGTCGGCTACAGGCTCTCGGAGGACGGCTCCGTCGAGGAGACTTCTAGGACGGGGCCTGCCTCTGTGCACCTGACGCCCATGACCGCCTCGGGCAGGAGGGCGTTCGAGGACTACCTCAGGACCGTCAACGGCAGGGACTGCTTCCTCGGGCACGCGGCCCACCTGTGCGATATGGAGGGCTACGGGTACAACCTCGCCCAGGTATACCTGGGCGCGCTCGCGAACAACGCCCTGGACCTCTGGTGGAGGGCGTCCTTCCTGGCGGGACTGGCAGGGACGGACAGGCTCGGCTCCCGGGAGATCATGGAGGGGATTGTGTTCTTCGACATGGACCTGCTCGACCTCCCTACCATAGGCGCGTTCGTGTGAGCCGAACGATGTTCGATGCGTGGCCGGGGAGACGCGGCACAGCAATTCTCGTATTCGGACTTCCAGAGCCGTTCTAGACGGTTTTCCATCGATACCAGGGGGCGTTCCCTCTGATTTTCGTCATCGACCCGTGTTTTTCGTATTGCGGACCCCCTGAAATCCTTTCTGTTCGACTGGGGTGCATCGAAAGCGTTATCAATTCGAATCCGTTGTACTCTTTTCGAAAGGTATCGGGGGAGCGCCCTTGACGGAGAAAGACGATTCGGTGACACTTGACAAGAACGACAGGATCATTCTGAAGATGCTTCAAGAGGACTGCAACGTCAGCCTCAAGAAGATAGGCGAGAAGACGGGGCTCTCGTCCTCCACGGTCCACTACAGGGTCAACAGGCTGATAGAGGAGGGCGTGATCACAGGGTTCAAGGCGAACGTGGACCCGCTCAAGGTCGGCAAGGAGATACTCGCGATATCCCTCGTCACCGGCAGGTACGGGCCCGAGTACTCCCGGAAGATTGGCGAGAAGATAGCCAAGATTCAGGGCGTCTGGGCCGTCTACTTCCTGCTCGGGAACATTGACTTCGCAGTGCTCTTGAGGGCCTCCTCGAGGGAGGAGCTCAAGAACATCGTGGATGCGTTCATCAAGATAGACGAGGTCGAGAGGAGCAACACATACCTCATCCTCGACAGGATAAAGGAAGACACGACCGTGCAGCTCTGAAAGGGCCAGGAAAAGCCATAGCCAGTCATCCGACTGGCCCCTGTCCCGCGACCGCAAAGCTTTAAGTACGGCACCTGATATCCTGCCCTTGGTGACTTGATTTGATGAAACCCCTGGCTGTTCTGAACAAGTCGATCAACCAGCAGGTCATGGTGGAACTCAAGGGCAAGAGAGGCTACCGAGGCATCCTGGACGGCTACGACCCGCACATGAACCTGGTGCTCAAGAACGCTGAGGAGACCCACGATAGCCAGGTGGTCCGGAAGATGGAGACGACCATCGTCCGCGGCGACAATGTTATCTACATCTCACCTTGAGGTAGGGGCGAATGACGAAGGGCACCCCATCGATGGGAAAACGCGGCAGCAGGAAGACGCACATAGTGTGCAGGCGCTGCGGCAAGAGGGCATATCACGTGAGGCACAAGGTCTGTGCCTCCTGTGGCTTCGGGGCCACGGCCAAGATGAGACGCTACAACTGGGCGAAGCTGCATTGAGTGGCACTTTCCCAGTGGGCAGGGGAGGTAATGTCAATCGAGTCTGACCATCCGCAGGAAGAATGTGGTGTTTTCGCCATCGCCTCCCTTAGGAACGTCTCGATTGACATCTTCTACGCCCTCAGGGTCCTCCAGCACAGGGGCCAGGAATCCGCGGGCATCGCAGTCCATGGCAGCGGCATCAAGGCGATCAAGGGGATGGGCCTGGCGCACCAGGCCCTCAAGCCCGAGGACATCCAGGGCCTGAAAGGCGAGCTGGGGATAGGCCATGTCAGGTACTCCACCTTCGGCACCTCGAACATCGACAACGCGCAGCCCATCGTCGTCTCGACGAACTACGGGGACATCGCCCTGGCGCACAACGGGGAATTGGTGAACGCCAGCAAGATCATGGAGGAGCTCAAGAAGAAGGGCTGGGCGTTCATCACTTCGTCCGATTCCGAGATTGCCGTCAGGCTGCTGGCGAACGACATCGCGAATACGGGCGACCCCGTCAAGTCGCTCAAGAATCTGATGTCGATGCTCCAGGGGTCGTACTCCATGACCATCATGGTAGACAGCCGGGTGTTCGCCATCAGGGACCCGCTCGGCATCAGGCCGCTGTGCGTGGGCAAGACCAAGTACGGCACCGCGGCGGCATCCGAGAGCGTCGTGTTCGACACCCTGGGAGGAGAGTTCGTGAGGGACGTCGAGCCCGGGGAGGTGATCGAGCTCCTCCCGAGCGAGTTCAAGTCCGTCAAGACTGGGCTCTCGAAGGGCAAGGCGCACTGCATGTTCGAGTGGGTATACCTCGCGAGGGCAGACTCCAACATTGATGGCAGGCTCGTGTACGAGGTCAGGCGCAAGATAGGCCAGAGGCTGGCCCAGGAGCAGCCGGTCGATGCGGATGTCGTCGTGCCGATACCCGATTCCGGGAGGTCGCACGCGATAGGGTACTCCGAGGAGTCCGGCATAAGGTACTCCGAGGGCCTCATGAAGAACAGGTACGTGGAGCGCACGTTCATCATGCCCGAGCAGTCCGAGAGAACAACGAACGTGATGCTGAAGCTCAACCCGCTCAAGAGCATCCTCAAGGACCAGAGGGTCATACTCGTGGACGATTCCATCGTCCGGGGGACGACCATCAGGCAGATCGTGCAGCTGGTCAGGAACGCGGGGGCGAAGGAGGTGCATGTCCGGGTGGGCTCCCCTCCCATCCGGGCCCCGTGCTACTTCGGAATCGACATGAAGACGAGAGAGCAGTTCGCCGCCACTGGGAGGACCATCGAGCAGATAGGGAAGATGATCACGGCGGACAGCATGGGGTATTTATCGGTCGAGGGACTCATAGACTCTATAGGCCATCCCCAGGGCAACCTATGCCTTGGTTGCCTGACGGAGGAGTACCCCCTCCAGGTGCCCGGGGAGAAGGTCCGGTTCCAGAAGAAGCTCGACTCCTTCGCGTAGACGGGCTCATGATGGTCCTGGCTCTTGACACTCCATCCGCCCCATGCCATCCCTCGGTTGTGCCACCGTCTGATAATGGTCCCGTAAGGCAATTACCACTGATTGCCCAATCCTGCGTCTAACGGGCGGGATTAGCCTAGCCGGACGGGCTGCGACCTGAGGAACATTATGAAGAAGCCTCGACGGCCCCGCTCCCGGAAGTGAGGACATGAGCAAGGAACAAGAGAGCGACCCGGTGAAGAGAATATCGGGGGCGAGGAGAGCTAGCAGAGCCTGGATTGCAGTTGCGTTCTGCGCCGCCTTGGTGGTCAGCGGGGCGTTTGCCGTGACCGCTGCAACGGCTGATTCGAACGGAAACCAGACCGGCGACCTGGACGGCGAGAAGGACCAGGACCAGGTGCAGCAGCAGTTGCAGGACGGATCCTGTGGCGGCGGCATCTGCCCTAACCCTGACTGTCCGTACAGTGACGAGTAATCACTGCGGGCAGCCGTGAGGGGCTCTCAGGCGCACGCATCCCGTCCCGCGGGTTTCCGCGGGACTGGGGAAACCCATTAGGACATCATTTTCCAGAGTTTGCACTCAACTCGGACGGACCGTGAATTCTTATCGCCAGAGAAGGGCTCTTCAGGCGATCGCATCGGCAAGGTTTAACTAGGCCGAGCATATACATCGCATCCTGAATGGGCCGGTAGATCAGCGGCAGATCGCTCGCTTGGCATGCGAGAGGTCGCGAGTTCAAATCTCGCCCGGTCCACCATTAGTCTCGGAAGAAGCCATAGGGGCGTTAGAAGAGATTCGGACGTGTGACAATCGCCGGATTGAGAGACAGCCAGTGTCTCCGGTTCAACCACGGCTCAACACACTGGAGAATGCATTAAGTGAACGGAAGCGAATCAGCCAGAGGGATGACGACGATGAAGCATGGGCTCGCCGAGGTCAATGGGACGCACATCTACTACGAGATACGAGGTTTCGGACCGCCCCTTCTACTGATCATGGGCCTCACGGGAGACGCAGGATGGTTCGAGCCGCTCGCGGAGCTCCTCGCCGAGCAGTTCACGGTCATTACGTATGATCGCCGCGCAAATTCTCGAAGCCCTCGCCCAGAAGGCTGGACGTCGACTTCGGTTACGGAGCAGGCGGATGATGCAGCGGAATTGCTGTCCACTTTGCGCCTAAGTCCAGCCATCGTCTTCGGCAACAGTTTCGGAGCGATGATCTTGCTCGAGCTCATCGTTCGCCACCCGCTGTCAGTTCGGGGGGCAATCGCGCACGAACCGCCGCTTATGCCGCTTCTCTATCAAGCTCATGACCTGGCAGACTTCTGGAAAGCCAAGGTAGCGAAGGGAGGCCCCCGCAACGCACTGCGAGTGTTCACAGAGATGAAAGAGGACGAGGCAATCAATGGTCTGGACCCGAGCACGATGCGACGCGCTTTCGACAATGGGGATGTCATTTTCTCTGTGGAGATGCCGGTGATCATCTCCTATAAGCCCAACGCAGAAGCGCTTAGGGGATCCAAGGTCCCCATCCTCATAGCGGCAGGTGAAGAGACGGCTATGCACTTGTTCTGCGCATCCAAATGGCTCGCGACACAACTGAGAACCGATTTGCACATGTTTCCGAGCGGGCACGTCGGCTATGTTGACCAGCCCAGAGAATTCGCGACGGCACTTCTTTCCCTCGTTGAGAAGTTTCGCTGACGTGCCCGCTCACCAGGGATTTCCTATCCAGAGTCGGCTATGCATCCGGATTCACAGCCATCTCATCGTGAGAAGACGAAATGGACAGAGACAGACTATTCTAGTGCTTGACGAGTGATTGTGCCTCAATGGAATCTCTGAGGGCGTGCCATTGAACCGGAGCACAAGCTCATATCAGTACATCTCGCTGCCTGGGTCTGAGATTGCCCATGTTCCGGGGAAACCTTGCCAGCGTATTTCTGCGACGACTGCTCGGTACGAAGCCAAAGACTATAAGCGGCAACACTATAGCTTGAATTGGAAATCGCGGAAATTCAACAGGATGCGTTTTAGATCGCCGTTAGGAACTTCGTAGCTTTTTTTGCTACATGGATTCGCCCGGTTTGAATAATCGTCTGTGAGTTTTGTGGAGGCGAACCAGTATGACTAAGAACAAAGCAGAGACAGTTAAGAGCAGGAAGGGAGAAACGAGCAAGGCGAACCGAACGGGATCGACCGAGGAGCGGAAGAACCCCTTCAAGATGTGGACCGAAAGCTACAGCGCAATGTCGAAAGTCTGGCAGGAATCCTACACAGACCTGTACAACCCCTGGATCGAGTCTACAGGCAAGCTCTTTGACAAGGCTGTGCAGCTCTCAGGGGAGACATCGCCAGAGAAATACCGAGAGTTCTACGAGGAACTGGTCAAGACACAACAGGACACACTTGACAGACTCTATCCTATGCAGAAGGCAACTATGCTGAAGGCAATGACGGACAGAAGGACACTGGACATGCTCGTCGTGAGTGCACAGGAGTCAACGGATTTGATGAAGGCGTGGAGCGCCGAACTCGAGGAGAACTCCAGGAGGACTCAGAAGATGCTCTTGGGTGGCGTGAGTCCTGAGGACTACAAGAACTCCTACGAAATGTGGATCAAGTCCTATGAGAAGATGTTCGATGAGTTTCTCGGCATGATGACATCGAAGAACACGAAGGAGGTCTTCGAGGCGTACACGGGCATGCCGAACATGTATCTCACGAACCTCGCAGAAGCGGCGAAGATGTGGAGAGAGTCCTACAAGGACATGTACACCCCCTGGGAGAAGCTGACTTTCGAGCTCTCAGAGAAGCTCTTCGAGCTGTCAAAGGGCGACGCAGGTCCGGAGAAGTACAAAGAGTTCTACGACCAGTGGATGAATACATACAAAGAGACATACGCCAAGATGTTCTCCACCGACATCACGAAGCCGTCGAAGGAGATGGTCGATGAAATGCTCCAGGGAATGCAGAACAGTACGGAGCTGTACAATTCCTGGTTGACGGTGTTGGAGAAGACTACAGAGAAGATGAAGGATCTACTCACCAACGCGACCGAGGCGGAATCCTACAGGGAGTTCTACGGGCAGTGGTTCGATACATATGAGAAGGCGTACAAAGACTTCTTTGAACTCATGCCCGCGGTAGAGCCCATGAAGATACTGATAGACCCACTCAAGAAGGCAGCACGGGCTCAGGCGGACACCTATGCGAATGCAACCAAGATGTGGATGGACGCGAAGTTCGGTCAGACGAGGGCGACTTGATCATGGAGAGCTCGGATCTACAAGCATCCCATGACTTCTTCGAGCACTGGCTGAAGGCCTATGAGGCTACCTACGGTAGAATCATAGACATGCCCATCATGGGCCCATCTCGCGAAGGCGTGGATAGGCTGAGGAAGAACTTCGAGGCCACAATCAACATGCATGCTGCATGGGCGCAGTCCATCGCGAACTACCAGAGTGCCTTCATGGAAGCCAGCCAGAAAACCCAGGAGGAGGTTGAGAAGCGGATCGCAGAGGGCGTCTCGCCTTCCTCCTACAAGGGCTACTACGACCTCTGGATGGAGACATACAGTGAGACATTCAAGAAGTTTCTGAAATCTAGCTTCTTTGCCTCGGATCTGGCAAGACTGACATCCAATTCGATGGATTTTCAGAAGTCCTCGAGGGTCCTAATCGAGGAGAATTTCCTCAGACCCGCCAATCTTCCCACGCGGACGGAGATGGACGACCTCAGCAAAGAGGTCTACCTGCTCAAGAAGCAAGTGAAAGAGTTGGTTCGAGATCAGGGAAAGAGCGCAACGAGGAAGTGACGGACGCTGCCTGAGTGTCGTTTCGGATAGTGACAACTATGGAATTCGCGGAACTGATAGAGAACAACAGGAAGGCGATGAGGATGCTCGACCTATTCCTCAAGGCACCAGAGATCTCGGTCGGGATGACCCCTTCAGAGGTCGTCTACACACAGGATGATATGAGGCTGCTTCACTACATCCCAGTAGTGGAGAAGCCTTATCCAGTACCCGTGCTCATCGTCTATGCTCTTGTCAACAGACACTACATACTTGATCTCCAGCCCGACAAGAGTGTCGTCAAGAAACTGCTCGATGATGGGCTCGATGTATACATCATTGACTGGGGATATCCGTCAGGAATAGACAGGTATCTCACCATCGATGACTATGTGAACGGGTATATCGACAACGCCGTCGAGAAGATAAGGGAGTTGTCCGGAGCTGAGAAAGTGTCCCTGTTCGGCGTTTGCCAGGGTGGTACCTTCTCGGTGATGTATTCATCGCTGCATCCGGAAAAGATTCAGAACCTCGCAACAATGGTGACACCCGTCGATTTCGACACCGATGAAGGGCTCCTCCACGTCTGGGCAAAGAGCCTAGATGCCGACAGGATAGTGGACGCATACGGAATGGTACCTGGGAATCTACTCAACACGGGCTTCCTACTAACCGACCCCTTCAGAGTCTTGATAGACAAGTACGTCATATTCTTTGAGAAGATTGAGAGCAACGGGGATGACGAAGACAGCGGGCGCAAGAATGAGGAAGCCGTGAAGAACTTCCTGCGGATGGAAAAATGGATCTTTGACAGTCCTAACCAGGCCGGGGAAATGTATCGACAGTTCATCAAGGACTGCTATCAGAAGAACCTGCTGATAAAGAACGAAATGATGCTGGACGGGAAGAGGGTCGACCTCAAGAACATCACAATGCCTCTGCTGAACGTGATGGGGGAGTACGACCACCTAGTTCCCATCGCTGCCAGCAAGCCGCTCAACGATGCAGTTGCGAGCACAGATAAAGAAGTCGTGGTCTTTCCGACGGGACATATTGGAATGTTCGTCGGCGGCAAATCACAAAGGGACGTCTGCCCGAAGATCTCTTCCTGGCTGAGGGCGCGATCTGGCGAACAGAGCAGCTGAGACGGGAACGAAAGAGATGAATGAGAGCAGAGGGAAGGAGGAACCCGAGATGAGATTAGAGAACAAGGTTGCAGTAATTACTGGAGGCGGAAGTGGAATCGGAAAGGAAACAGCGAAACTCTTCTTGAATGAGGGGGCGAAGGTCGCCATCTTCGATATCTTCACCGGAGATGTAGAGAAGGTCTATCGTGACATGGGATTCGCCAAGGAGACGGAAATCAAGAACACCTTGTGCGCTACTGCAGACATAACCAAGAGAGAGGAAGTGAGGAAAGCAGTCGATGCGACGCTCCAGAGATTTGGGAGGATTGACATCCTGATCAACAACGCAGGCATAATCAGGGACGCTCTGCTGCAGAAGATGACAGAAGAGCAATGGGACGAAGTGATTCGTGTTGACCTCACGGGCGCGTTCAACTGCATTCAAGCAGTCGCCGATCACATGCTACAGAGAGGAAGCGGTTCGATTGTCAATGTGTCCTCCGTTTCAGGCGTCTATGGCAATGTCGGCCAGGTCAACTATTCGGCCGCCAAAGCCGGCTTGATTGGCATGACCAAGACTCTGTCCAAGGAACTGGGAAGGAAGGGGATCAGAGTCAATGCAATCGCTCCCGGATTCATAAAGACCCCAATGACTGCATCAGTGCCTCAGAAGATCCTTGACCGAATGGCGGAGAAGACTCCTCTGAACATGCTAGGCGATCCGATAGATGTCGCCTATGCCAACCTATATCTGGCGTCGGACGAGGCGAAGTACGTGAACGGGTGCGTATTGCTGGTCGATGGTGGACTGGTGGTCTAGGCTCACGCGAGGACAAGGGGTGAAAGGCATTAAGAGAACAGGGGCTCTAGACGGAAAGGTTGCGCTGGTCACAGGCGGCTCGAGAGGCATCGGTCAGGCGATTGCCATCAAGCTCGCAGGAGAAGGAGCAGATGTCGCCGTGAACTATCAGAGCCGCAAGGACCAGGCTGCGGACGTCATCGACTTCATAAATAAGACAGATAGAATGGATGATCTTGACGAACTGATCAACATGATTGACATCATGGATACTGTCGAACAAGGAAAGGAAGTCAGAGAAAAGATAGAGTCGATGGGGAGACGTGCTATCTTATGCCAGGCCAACGTCGGAAAGATGGACGAAGTGAACAAGATGCGGGACAAGGCGGTGGCTGAGTTCGGCAAGATCGATATCCTGGTAAACAACGCCGGAATAGTCAAAGACAAATCGTTCG
>JBFEPA010000024.1:0-12290 GCA_041550275.1 Thermoplasmata archaeon
CCTCAAGAAGGTGCTGATAGATGACCGCAATCGCATAATGGCCCAACGCATTTCGCGCGTCGCGGAGTCAAACATGAACGTCGTGGCTGTCGTGGGAGACGGCCACATCCCGGGCATCACTGCACAGTTGGCACGTGACGATGTGGAGATAGTCCGTTTGAAACAACTCATGAGCGGATCACCGCTGAGCACCGAGGGCCCCGCTGAGCACAACACAAGCTTCTATGTGAACGACACATTGGGCAGGCAGGTCTGACAACCCGTTCATTCCATGGAAAGGATTTAGAACGGGAACTCCTTAGGCTGCTCGACGGCAGGTGGACAAGTGAAGGTCACTCTCATCAATCACTCGGAGAACCCTGACAGGGTATGTGCCGCCGCCGCGCAGTCATGCTACTCTGAGAAAGGTGCGTCGGAGCTGTTCGGAACCACCTCCGACGACCGCGCGAAGAAGATGATCGAGAAGGTCGTCGGCATGGGTCATCTCTCGGTCGTCGAGCACGCCCATTTCACTTTCAGCGTAGAGGGGGTATCGAGGTCTCTGACCCACCAGCTCGTCAGGCACAGGATAGCATCTTATTCACAGCAGAGCCAGAGGTATGTCAGCATGGACAAGGCGGAATATGTCACCCCGCCGAAGATATCCGACGATCCTGAGGCCAAGGCGCTCTACAAGAAGGCAATGGATACCGCGTGGGACGCCTATCGCGAACTGGCCCGCAAGGCGCCGAAGGAGGATGCCAGGTACGTCCTGCCGAACGCCTGCCATACGAACATAACGATCACGATGAACGCCAGGGAACTCTGGCACCTTTTCAGGTTGAGGTGCTGCAGACGAGCGCAGTGGGAGATACGCATGATGGCTTGGAAGATGCTTGCGGAGGCGAAGAAGGTCGCCCCCGTACTCTTCGCTGACGCTGGACCCGGGTGCTTCAGAGGCGGCTGTTCAGAGGGTGAGTATTCATGTGGCAAGCCGTATGACAAGTCCTCTCCGCCGACCGAGGAGGACCTCTTGGTGGAGAGTTCCGGCAACGGCGGATGAACCATGCACGTCACACATCGCGCTTGGCGGTCCACAAACCATATATACAGCATTCTCATTGGGAAGCCCTCACGGTGAGCCAATGGGTAACATAAGACCGACGTACATCAAGCGGGTGGCCGTCGAGCTGGTTCAGAAATACCCTGAACAGTTCACGGGCGACTACCAGCACAACAAGCAGATAGTCTCGAAGCTCACCGATGTGCGCTCCGTGTCCATGAGGAACAAGATCGCTGGCTACGTCACGCGGTACCGCAAGCAGTACGAGGCGTGAAGTATCATCTGTTCCTCGGCCGGGTGCGATGCGTTTTCTATGCGACGCTGCGCACAGGCTTAGGATTTATCTGATGAAGCGTATCAGGTGTGTGTTTGAATGCAGCATGCTGTTGAGACCCAGTCCCTGACGAGGGTGTTCCGCCCCAAGAAGAAGAAGGAGGGCGACATAGTGACAGCCCTGGACTCCGTCGACCTGCGGATTGACAGGGGCGAGCTGTTCGGCGTTCTCGGACCGAACGGCGCGGGAAAGACCACGCTGCTGAAGATACTCAGCACCCTCCTGCTGCCGACTTCGGGGAAGGCCTACGTGGCCGGGTTCGATGTAGAGAAGGACCTGCTAGCCGTCAGGGAGCGCATCAACATGGTTTCCGGCGGCGAGATATCGGGTTACGGCCTGCTGACCGTGAGGGAGAACCTCTGGATGTTCTCGCAGTTCTACGGCATCAAGAGCAAAGAAGCGAACGCCAGGATCGAGGATCTTCTCGAGCGCTTCGGACTGACCGACAAGGCGAAGGCGAAGGTAAGGACGCTGTCGACTGGTCAGAGACAGAAGATGAATGTTATCAGGGGCTTCGTGACAAACCCTGAGATAGTGTTCTTGGACGAGCCGACGCTCGGCCTCGATGTCAACGCAGCGAGAGCAGTGAGGGACTTCGTCGTTGATTGGATACGCAGCGACCGAAGCCGGACCGTGCTGTTGACCACTCATTATATGATGGAGGCAGACGAACTCTGCGATAGGATTGCCATCATCGACGACGGCAAGATCCTCGCATGCGACACCCCAGCCAACCTGAAACGTCTGGTCAAGATGAATTCCACGCTTACGCTCTCCATCTCCGGCCTGAACGAGATAGATGGCTTCGACACCATCCCAGGCCTGAACAGCTACTCGCAGACGAAGGATGTCCAGAGCAGCACGACGAAGCTCAGATTCGTGGTCGAGGACGAGTCGTGCGTTTCCGACATAGTATCAAAGGTGGTTGCGAATGGCTCGAAGATAATGTCGCTGCAGAAGACTGAGCCGACGCTTGAGGATGTCTTCATCAAGCTAGTCGGGAGAGGCTTGGAATGACTGACAGCTACCTTGTCAGAAACATACGGGCCGTCAGGGGAAGAGCGTACCCGAGGCTCATAGGGTCGACCAGAGAACCCAGCTGGTTCATATTCGACGTAATCCTCCCACTCTTCACGATAGCCGGCTACGCCTACGTGTACAAATTCCTTGATGCCAGAGCTGAGCTCATCGGATATGTCGTGTTGGGCGGTGCGATGACCGCTTTCTGGCTGAACATACTCTGGTCAATGGCATCGCAACTGTACTGGGAGAAGGAGATCGGCAACCTGTCACTCTATCTCATGGCGCCGATATCGAGGATGTCCGTACTCGCAGGAATGGCAGTCGGAGGCTTGTTCGAGACCACGATACAGGCAGCGATGACTCTGGCAATCGGTGCGATTGCGTTCAATGTCGTATTCTCGCTTGCCAGCCCCGTCATGCTCATAGTCGTCTTCGTGGTGACGATGATCGCTCTCTACGGGATGGGGATGATGTTCGCCTCCCTCTATCTGCTCCTTGGAAGGGAGGCGTATCACCTCTCCGCGCTGATGATGGAGCCAGTGTATTTCGCCTCGGGGTTCTACTTCCCGGTCAAGCACCTGGGCTTCTGGGCAGCAGCTGGAGCGTCGGTCATACCCATCACCCTGGGACTCGACGCCCTCAGGCAGATCATATTCCCCGCTGGCACTGAGGATGCGTTCTTGTCGCTGAACACGGAGATAACGCTGTTGCTGGGCCTGTGCGTTGTGTTTTTGATACTCGCCAAGTACTCCCTCAGATACATGGAGCATCTGGGCAAGACAACCGGGAGGCTGACGCTCAGATGGCAGTGACCAACAACCTCAGGGTGTTCAAGGACTCCGCTTGGCTCGGATGGCAGATGGAGGCCAACTGGACAGACCCGTTCCTGTTCCTCACATACTCCATCGTGAAGCCAATAGCAGGCACCCTCATACTGGTGCTCATGTACCTCGTGGTGACAGACGGCGAGACGGCCAATGCGTTCTTCTCGTACATGTACGTCGGGAACGCCATGTACATGTTCGTTGCCGAGGTGCTGTTCGGGGTGACTTGGGTTATCCACGACGACCGGGAGCACTACATGACTTTGAAGCAGGTATACATCGCCCCGATGAACTTCTACATGTACATCCTCGGCAGGTCGGCCATCAAGATAGCGATCACCACATTCGGCGTGCTCGTGACGCTCATATTCGGCGTCATGGCGCTCGGGGTCGACATCGACATAGCGGTCGTGAACTGGCCGCTCCTAGCAGTGGCGCTCGTCTTGGGACTGGGCTGCATATGCATACTCGGACTTGCCCTGGGCGGCGTGTCGTTCCTCACGGCCAAGCACAGCATAGGCATCAACGAGGGCATGGCAGGGGTGTTCTATGTGCTGTCCGGCGTGGTCTTCCCGATAACGATCCTCCCGACCTGGGTCCAGCCGGTATCGAAGATCCTTCCGGTCACCTACTGGATGGAGTCGGTAAGGAGAGCGGTCGAACCTGGCGTGATGCGGGAGTTGGCAGACACATCTGGGTTCGATGTCACCGGCATGGGTGGCGTGAGCGACCTCACGATGATGTTGTACCTGCTGGTGTCCGCTGTCGCGTTCTTCGTTCTGTCCATCGGCATCTTCAGGATAGCGGACCATATCGCCAGGAAGAAGGGCAAGGTCGACTGGACCACCGCCTACTGAGCCCGCCCGCCAATGGTTAGCTATTTCTACCGTTGCCCGTATGGAGGGGCCGCAGCTGTCGAGAAATGCCCGAGTGGGGTAGCTTGGATATCCTAGGAGCCTGCGGAGTTCCGGACCTGGGTTCGAATCCCAGCTCGGGCGCCTCGACCATCTTATCTTCACAATCCGATTATCTTGTCGATGGCCGCCGCCTGGTCAGAGTCAATCTTGGGCTCTGCGGGACTTTTGAGTATTCGCTCAGCCTCGCTCTTCGCCCTGAGAATGGCGCCATTCCTCTCGGTCGCTCGCAGCCTCTCTGCTATGGCGCATTCCGGGTTGCGAGTCGCGGTCGACTCCCCTCTGAACATCAGCGATGTGTGCCTCTTCCCGAGGAAGTTGCCGTCCAATCCTGCTTCTCTTATCGTATCGAACGATATGGCGGCATCTCCAAAGTCGAAATCACGGGTGTACTCACGCGCAGCCTCCCAGACCCACGCATCCAGCACGAGCTGTTCGTATGACGCTCCAGCCGCCTGGTCGAGTCCGCCGAAGCCTGATGCGAGGTCAGATTCCACAAGCGCGTAGCTCGCCATGAAGTGTACTCCCTCCCAGATGTTGCCTATAGTGGTGGACAGATTCTCCAGCCCGAGGCCGGTGACCATCTTCGGCAGGCCGTAGTGCCTGGCCATCTGCCCTGCAGCAGCTCTGAACAACGGCGTCTCAAGCGCTCCGTAGTCGATCGACCCCGTCTTGAGGTCGCCTGGGCTCGAGTCGGAGCTGAAGATGAACGGCGCGCCTTTGTTGGCCGCCTGGGATATGACGAGGCTCGCGAGGTTCTCGGCAGTTGTCTGAGTGACCGTGCCGGAAATCGTCACCGGCGAAGTCAGCCCTGCGACGGATGCTGCCATGGCGACAACGGGTATGCCAGCGCGGGCAAACACCACTTGCGCCTCCGCGAGCCCCCCCTCGAATGTCAGAGGCGATATGGGGCATTGTACCGAGGACAGTATGGGCCTCTTCGCCAGGTTGTCCTCTCCGTCGGTCAGCGCAGACGCTATCTGCACCATCTTGCGAGCCTGCTCAGCGGTTATTGCGCCCAGCTGGACATGCTTGGTCGTCCACTCCAAAGCGGTCTTGAACTCGTGGACCTCCTTGGTGTGCGCGGGCTGGTCGAGGGCACCAACCATAGGCCAGAAGTAATCTACCTGTGGCAAAGCCTCCACGAGTACAGCGAAGTTGCGGAGGTCTGCGGTTGTGGTTGCCCTCCTCTCGCCTGTGACAAGGTCCACCATTTGAACCCCCTCGCCACCGTTGGCGGTGAACATCCTTCCGTTGGCGTCTGGTATGCGAATGTCGTGCGCACCGTCCGTGGCTGCTAGTAGGACGGATTTCGGTGCTGACGATAACGCCGCCTTCACGGTGTCCTCGGGTATGAGCATGCGTTCGCCGTCCTTGGATCGCTTGGCCCCACTCTCCTCAAGCAGCTTGCATACGGCATCGCTGAGGACGAGGATTCCGACCTCATCTAGGAGCCGGAGAGCGGTCGAGTGTACCCTGTCGATCTCGGTGTCATCTAGAAAGCGCATCGTTGCCCTTGCCATGTGAGTCACAGTCCCTAAGCGAACCCAGTGAAGTAGTAAGGCTCTCATGAACCTTTTGGCTGATGACGGGGGAAGGTTTTTGATGGTCTATGCATTCCATCTCGTCGTCGGTGCTGGTACAATGGAAGCGGAGTGGAATAAGGCAATACGGCGTTTTCTGCTGAATAACTTGGGCCAGATGGAGCAAGAAGAGGTCGATGCGTGGCTCGCGGGCGATTTCGACATGGCTCCGCTGCTGGAGCCGCCTCTTAGGGCTCTCTACGAGCATAAGGGCCGTATACTTGCAGAGATGCACCAGATATCCCCAGCGGAGATATTCGACAGGTTCCTCCAGGAGCACCCTGAGCTGTCCTTTCCCGACCGGAACAAGGCGGTCCTGCGAATAGGGCACGAGCTGGAGACCCTGAAGGCGTTTGTGGGCACATTGTAGGAAGACTTCTGCTGCCCCCCTCCGTGCTGGCCAGGCTACCTGTATGGGTATACAGTAGGCGCTTGTTAGTCGCAAACCGTTATAATGTCACAGGAGGTACTTTCGAGCAGATTGTATGAACGACCGTTCCTGGGCCATGGATGACTGGAAAACTCGCTACAAGGCGAAGATCAGGACGGCCGAAGCCGCCATATCGACCATAAGGCGTGGCGATAAGGTCTTCATAGGCTCCGGGGCGGCCGAGCCGCAGACGCTGGTGAAGGCGCTGATCGAGTCGGCGGGAAGGCTGGCCGATACCCGTATCATGCATATAATGACCCTCGGTGTCGCGCCGTACACGGAGGAGAAATTCACCGACCAGTTCAGACACAACGCCTTCTTCATAGGTGCGAACACGCGGCAGGCCGTTGCCGAGGGAAGGGCAGATTACACGCCCGTCTTCCTATCGGAGATACCCGCCCTCTTCACATCAGGCCAGACGACTATCGACGTGGCGATAGTCCAGGTCTCATTGCCGGACAAGTATGGTTACTGCAGCTACGGGGTGTCGACGGATGTTGTCAAATCGGCTGCGGAGAACGCCACGAGGGTTATCGCAGAGGTCAACGTGCAGATGCCGAGGGCGCTCGGGGATTGCTTCGTCAACCTGAAGGATGTTGACTACATCGTGCCGGTCGACGAGCCTCTGCTCGAATCACTCTGGGAGCCAGCCAACGACATCGCAAAGAAGATAGGGCGCAACATCGCGAACCTGATAGATGACGGGTCGACGCTTCAGATGGGCATAGGAGCCATCCCGGATTCGGTGCTGCACTTCCTATCAGAGAAGAAGGACCTTGGGATACACACCGAAATGTTCTCCGATGGTTTCATGGACCTCGTCGAGAAAGGCGTCCTAAACAATTCCAGGAAGAGCATCCACCCCGGGAAGACGATAGCTTCATTCTGCCTCGGGAGCAAGAAGCTGTACGACTTCGTCGACAATAACCCATCCATAGAATTCCACCCAACGGAGTACACCAACGACCCGTTCATAATCGCAAAGAATGACAAGATGGTCGCGATCAACTCCGCCATAGAGATAGACCTCACAGGACAGGTCTGCGCCGATTCGCTTGGGCCGATGTTCTATTCAGGCATAGGCGGCCAGGTGGACTTCGTCCGCGGGGCCGCACGGTCCAAGGGCGGCAAGCCGATAATAGCGCTCCCATCGACCGCCAAGGACGATACCATCTCCAGGATAGTCGCGACGCTCAATCCAGGGGCGGGCGTAGTCACCAGCAGGGGTGACGTGCACTACGTCGTCACCGAGTGGGGCGTTGCCTACCTGCACGGGAAGAACATCCGTGAGCGGGCAATGGCGCTCATCGGCATAGCCCATCCAAAGTTCAGAAAAGAGCTCCTCGAGCAGGCCAAGGCTATGAGCCATGTGTATGAGGACCAGATACTACCCGAGACTGGTCTGTACCCGGATGAACTGATCGACTCGATGACGATAGAAGACGCCAAGCTTGTTGTGCGCCCTATCCGGCCTACAGACGAGGAGATGATGAGCGATATGTTCTACGACTTGAGCGACCAGACTATCATCAACAGGTTCTTCAGCATGCTCAAATCGATGCCACATCGCAGGCTGCAGGAGTTCTGCTGCATCGACTATGAGGATGATATGTCTCTGGTGGTGATTCATGGCCGCTCACCTCGGCAGAAGATGGTCGCCGTCGGCAGTTACCACCTCAACCCGGCGACCAACAGAGCGGAGGTGGCGTTCCTCGTTGCTGATGATTGGCAGGGACGCGGTATAGGCACATTCCTGATGAAGTCGCTCGTGAGGGCCGCCAAGTCGAAGAAGATCAAGGGGTTCACGGCGGAGGTAATGAGAGACAACGTCGCGATGATAGCTCTTATGCACAAGGCGGGCGTCTCTCCCAAATCCGTCCAGGTAGAGGGCGGCTATATGTTCACAATGGACTTCTAGGCCAGAGACTTATCTACGAATTCGCAGATATGGGCGACGAGATTATGACGATGCTTCTCGGTGCGCACATACCCGTCTCAGGGGGAGTGTTCAGGGCTCCCGAGCGCGGGCGCGCCCTCACATGCGATTGCATGCAGATATTCTCGAAGAACCAGATGCAGTGGAAGGCAAAGCCCATCTCCGATGATGACGCCGAGGATTTCAAGGCTGAGGTCGCGAAGCACGGCATCGTGGAGACCATCATACATGACTCGTATCTGATCAACCTTGCCAGCCCCGACGACGAACTCCTGAGGAAATCTCGAGAGGCGTTCCTCGATGAGATGATGAGAGCAAGAATACTCGGTATCAGATACCTCGTATTCCACCCGGGGGCACATGTCGGTTCGGGTGAGCAGGCTGGCCTTGGGAGGATTGCAGAATCGCTGAACTGGGCGCGCGCGGAGTTCGGCTCATCGAACGTTGAACTGCTGTTGGAGATAACGGCAGGACAGGGAAGCGTTCTGGGACATTCGTTCGAGCAGCTCGCGACGGTGATAGACATGCTGGACGAGCCAAAGAGCGCAGGAATATGCTTCGACACATGTCACGCCTACGCGGCCGGCTACGATGTTCGCTCCCCAAAGGGATATGAGAAGACCATGGATCAGCTGGAAAACACGCTCGGCTTCGAGCGGCTGAAGGCGGTGCACCTGAACGACTCCAAAGGCAAGCTCGGGTCGAGGCTGGACAGACACGACGGCATAGGCAAGGGGCACATAGGCGTAGACGGTTTCAAGAATGTGATGAACGACCAACGGCTAGAGGGCGTGCCGATGGTTCTGGAGACACCCAACGGGGAGAAACGCTATGCCGACGAGCTCAAGACCCTGAGGGCGCTGGTCAAGAAGGACTGAGCCTGAGATCGATGCCAGTCGAATCAACCACGTCGATGTTGCCGGGTGGGAGGACTCGCTGCACCTCCTCTATGGGAACATCGAAAACCTTGGCAGCCGCTTTCGCGAAGTCGTTCTTGTCGATGTTCCCAGGCCTTATCACGACGTATCGCTTGCTGCGCCTCTCGACCGCTCCGACAGGGCCGCACATGACCTTTCTCTCACCCTCGTACTCCACCTCGCCGAGTCCAAGCATTATCTCCGTCTTGCTGGAGTAATTACGCTTGCCACGGATTACGAAGGCCCCTCGAGCGAGGAACTCACCGCTCTGAGGCGTCTTGCTCACCTGCTCTGGCATGACCCAGAAGCCCACTCCAGAGCCTATCTTGGCGTTCCACGCTTTGGACGTCGCAACCGCAAATACACATGCCTCTGCAAGCGTCTGCTCACCGATGCCATCGGTCATCTTGACGACGACGCTCGGAGCTCCATGTATGTCTGCGTGAACGTAGCGGTCGCCTGCCTGCAGATGCTTCTTGACCAGCATATCGTTGGTCCTGGCATCCTTGCCTCCGAGCACGATCGCCCCTTCGCTCGACACGAACCACCTGTACCTCTCGAACCAGAAGCGTTTGGTCGGTTTGACATCCGAGGCAGACACCCGCTTGATGGCAGCCTCGCGTTCCCGATCCCACTCAGCTATGGCCTTTCTGGTGTCTTCGAGCGCCGGGAGGACTCCCTCGAGCTTGGCCTTCAGCTTCTTGCCCTTCTCATAGTACCTCTGGGCGTTGGACTCCACCGAGCCGTTCACATCGAGGTCGTAGATCGTTCCGTGGATTTCCACTCTGAGGATAGCAGTCTTCCTGTCGAACGAAACGAACCCTGGCAAGTCCTTCAGATCGTTCGATTGCGTCAGTCTATCCTTGGCCGTAAGAAGCACATGGGCTATGTCGCCATACGATGCGAATACCGAGTCTCCCGATGCCTGCGCCTCCGCCCATTCGCGCTGCATGGTGAGAGAGGCTTCCTCCTGTTGCTTCAACTTGCGCTTCAGCCGGTGGAGCTCCTTGTGGTCAGCGTGCTCATCGAGCGGTTTCTCCGTCTGTGGAATCCTCTCGACATAGCTCTTGACGCATTCAGAGAAGGACTTGAACTCCTCGTGCTCAAAGCCCTCGTATATGACCATTCTCAAGGGAACAGCGTCCACAAGTTCTCCTCCCTTCGCGACAATGTATCCCCTGCGCTCGCCTCTGATGTCCTCTATTATCGCGTTCACGGATGCCAGGAGTCCATTCGCCTCATCGATGGAGATATCCCTCGCTGGACGGTCCTTGTCCAGACGAGCTCTCCTGCAGGCCTCCTCGCTGTAGCTCCCGCCGAGGTTCAGCTTCGTAGCGACAGTCCTCAAGATGTCGGATTCAGATTCCTTGAAGATATCCAACAGGTCATCCACAGCCATCGTTGACGGATCTGTTATCGGCGGGGGCGGCTCGAATTCCCGCTTCGCCTTCACTTCGCGGTGCCTCCATGCCTTGCTCGTGAGCGGCTGGATTATCTTGCCGTCTCCGACAAGAATGGCGTTGCCCTTTCCGAAGAGCTCAAGCACCAGCTGATAACCGGTGTCCTTCTCGAGCCTGAGTACCACGATCCTGTCGAAGCCCATCTGCTCAATCGATGTCAGCCTGCAGTTAGTTATACGCTTCCTAAGCATCATGGCGAAGCCAGAAGGATGTTGAGGCATGTCCTGACTCGTCTCAGAGGCGTACAGCCATTCCCCCACATGGAAGTGCAGGAACGCCTTTCCCTCCCCAGGGCTCTTTATGGCGATGACGATCCGGCGGTTCTCCGGCTGGTAGATCTTGTCCACGCGCCAGTCTCGGTATGCCTGGAGCTCCCTTACGATTGCGGCAACGTCGAAGCTGCTCAGGGCCTTCTTCATCGCTCGAGAAATCCGCTGGTCGCATAATAAATGATGGGTGTCCGTTTGGCGATCAACGCCAGGTGCGTTGCGGGGAACTTTTTAATATAACCGCCAAGATGCCTTGCACAGCGCCATCGATGCCACTGTGGCTTAGAGGTATAGCGACGCCTTGGTAAGGCGTAGGTCGAGGGTCCGAATCCCTCCAGTGGCTCTCCCATTTCTCAAATGCGCGACACCTGCGCCAGCTACTTCTGGACATTGCGCTAGTGCAGGGTCGGGGCTTTGGCGTAGGCGTCTAGCCGTTCTCCTCTTTCGCTATCTCCTTTTCAAGCGCCTCGAATTCGAGCTCTATATCAGATGCGCCGCCGTAGCTCTCGCTGCTGTCGCCGCCCTCTTCCTCGACCTCCTCAGAGGTGCTTCCCTCACTTCGCGGCTCGCTCTGGCCTCTGGAGACAACGAATGCCAGCGCGCTGATTAGCACCAATGCCATGACGAAAAGCAGGAGCGATAGGTATGTCATCAGCTGTTCAGTCGAATCCTCAGTATCTGAGGGAACGTCCGATAGCACAAACAGTGATATGAATATCAGAGCGACGATGGCCACCGACATTACCACTATGGCTCTTCCAAGTCTCATCTTCCTGCACTCTCCAGCCGGCGCCCCGCCGGCCGCTTCGGACGCCGTTGTAGCGGGGTCGAGCCTATTTATCGTTTTCGAGATGGCGTTTACGCGTGCGCCCGTCATCGGCAAAGGAGTGGTAGAGCGGCTTCTGGCGTGATCGATATCCAGTGCCATACCATCGACGCCGCCGATGGCGGTAGTCTACAGCTCAGGATATGTGAAGATGTGGAGCATGTTCAAGGTGGGGGTAATCGCCGACCTTCTGAGGCTCGGCGTCCTCATGTTGATGGGTCCCATTCTGATAGGCATCTTGTACTGAACATAGTATGCGGACGGCCCCTGACGCACACCCGGCTGCGTCATGCGCATCCGCGTGCGCGCTCGTGACCTGGAGGAGGCATCGTTACATCTTAATATGAGCCATGCACAGTCTTACCTGAACATCGGCGAACAGAATGGTATGGTTCATGCCCAAGAGATTGACGGAAGAAGCTCTCGCTGGCACATCTGCTGGCCCAGCGAAAGATGGATTCGGTGGTCCACCGACAGACGACGGCGATGAATCTGAGATAGAGAACATCGCCAGAGGCATAGACATCTGCATCAAGGTAATGGGCTGTGGCGGAGCAGGGTCCAACACAGTCGATAGATGCACGGACTCAGGCATCTCGGGCGTTGACCTGTGCGCGATTAACACCGACGCAAAGCATCTCTTGAGCATCAAGTCGCAGAAGAAGGTCCTTATCGGCAAGATGATCACCAAAGGACTGGGTGCAGGCGCAAGGCCAGATATAGGCGAGAAGG
>JBFEPA010000025.1:0-12276 GCA_041550275.1 Thermoplasmata archaeon
ACGGTCGCTCCGCGCCTCCGCGCCTCCTCCTGAACATCGGCGCCATCGGTTCCCTTCAGACCGACGCGTCCGCCCATGCCAGCCACGGGGTTGACGACGAATCCGACCTTGAGAGTCACGTCCACGTGTATGGAGTGAATCGATAAAAACGGTTCGAGTGGAATGCTTGATGATGCATCTGCCTGGATGGTTGAAGAATGAGGATCAAGAAGGGGTTTGTTTGTGATTTGCCCGTGTCTGCCGATGCGGGGCCGACGCGTTCGGAGGCCGCTTCATGCCGTCTGCCCAGCTCGGCGTCTCGCACGAGTCAGCCGAACATGTGGGGGCCGAAGTCGTCGAAGGTCGGCATCAGATTCACATGTATGAGCTGCTCCTCGGCTATTTCGGCAGGAGGCATCACCAGCGGCTCCTCGATAGCGTCTGCATAGCCCGTGATGTCATCCATCAGCGTGTTGACGTATGAGCTCGTCTCGCTGCTGATGGTCTGTACGATCTTCACCACGCTGCGCTCTATGACCTTCATGGCCTCTGACATCGGGAGGTCTCTCGCTCCATCCATCTCCGCAAGCCTGTTGTTGTCGAAGACGACTGTGAAGTCCGCCACGCTCCTCAGCCTGTTCACGCCGTTCTCAGCTATGATCGTCTTCTGCTTGCCCTCGACTGCAAAGGGCATTATCGGGAGCGCGAAGGTCATCGCGTTGAGCTCCTTCGCCACGGCCGCGACGACAGGCGATACGCCCGTACCAGTGCCACCACCCATCCCCGCGACGACGAAGATGATGTCGTAGTTCCTGAGCGCCTCGCGCAGGACTTGACGCGCCTTTTCGGCACAGTGTTCCCCTATCTCGGGAAAGCCGCTCGCGTCCTTGCCGAACGTGACGTCCTTCCCTATGAGTATCCTCTTGTGTGCATCCACCTTTCGCAAGTGCTCCTCGTCAGTGTTCACCGCGACAGTCTCTATCCGGTTCGAGCCCCAGTATATGCTGTGTACGACGTTCGACCCTGCCCCGCCGCATCCAACGACTGCTATCGATGGCTCTCCCAGAGTGACACCCAATGCGTTGATCAGATCTCCAACCTTGCTCCCTTCCTCTGTCATATCCTGCTGGCCTCCGTTTCTCCATCGGCCGATCGCGAGAGAGCCTCCCGTGTGAGAGACTCCCCCTGTATCGGACAATGCGCCCTCAAAGCGGTGCCTTTCTCATGCCTTGGGAACTACCTTCAAGGCGCTCCTCTGCTGGACGGCATCCTTCTTCACCGCCTCCACGTGCTCCTCGTGGAGGAACTGGTGTCTGGCGCAGTCTGCCAGTGCCTCTGATATCGAGGTGTAGATCCCCTCGTCCACCAGATGGGAAACCGTATCGTATACGAGCGGCGGCATCTGCACCACCACCTCGTTCGGCTTCCTGTGCGTTCCATCCTCAGCTCCCGCGACCTTCGCTTCCAGATATGCGGACACGGCCGCGCGGGCTAGCTGAGACCGGTTGGAGAACTCGCGGCTGCTCGTGACGAACTCATCCATGAGCTTGAGGATGTCGGCATCGAGCCGCAGCGTTATCCTCTCATTCTCCAACACGTCAGACATGTGTGCATCCCATCCCGGCTTTTCGACGCGAGTTGATGATATGTCATACATTTGTATATATAGATATGCGAAATGTCACATTTTGTATGAAAAGGTCATATTGAACGGCGGGCTGCCATCGAGGAGCCGCTTCGCGCATATACTGGCTAGGGTGCCATGTCGCTAAGGTTGTCGAAGGGAAGGCTTAAAGAACATGTCGATGATGATGCCGAATTGGCCGTCGGAAACGGTTGATGCACAGATGGAAACTGAGGACATAGACAAACACGGACGCACGGGCTCGAGGCGATACATCGCAGCCGCGGTCATATTTGGCATAGCACTTTTCGTGGCGGGCTTTGCCATGACGCTAGTGGGCCTTCCGGAGGACGACGCAGTGAGCATCAAGGACGACGACGCAAGCGGCGCATACGTGCATGAGCTGTCATCACCCTCAGGTAGCAGCGTCCTCCTACTGCTTGGTCTGATCGCCAGCATGGCGGGTCTCATCCTGGCAACGGTCATACCTGCGGTTCTGTTCATACGTCACAGCCACGGGAATGCGTGAGGGGCGCCCGTATTCAGCGTCTCCTCAACCTATTTATGCGGAATGAACATTCCGATGTCAAGCTGGCTGAGACCTATGTCCCTTGATTACCCGCATATAGAGGCGAAGTGGCAGAACGCGTGGTATGAAGCGCGGATAAACGAGTCCGAGCCGAGGCCCGGCACGCCCAAGTTCTTCATGATCTTCGCCTACCCCGGGGTCACTGGCTATATGCACGTCGGCCACATGAGAGGATACACGGTCTCCGATGCCCTAGTCCGGTACAAGTTGATGACCGGTCACAATGTGCTCTTCCCGGTCGGCACACATGCGACGGGGAACGGCGCCATAAGCTTCGCCCGCAAGGTGGAACGGGGAGATCCTGCCACACTCGAGACGCTGCGATCGAACGGTTGCCCTGAGGAGACGCTGTCTCGCCTGAGCGACCCAGTTGAGGTCGTGAGGTTCTTCAACGGCGTGTACCTGAACGATTACTGGAAACGCTTCGGCTTCATGTCCGACTGGCGCAGGTTCACCAGCACGATCAACCCCGATTATACGCGGTTCATCGAATGGCAGATGCTCAAGCTCAACGCCGAGGGCCTGCTTATACAGAAGCCATACTACGCTGCCGCCTGCGTCGAACACGGCCCGGTCGCCATCGACGCCTCCGAGACGGACATCTCCAAGGGAGGGAACGCCGAGGTGCTCGAGTATGTTCTCCTCAAGTTCGATCTCGAGAACGGAAGGAAGTTGGTTGCCGCCACCCTGCGGCCCGAGACAGTGTTCGGACTGACGAACTTCTGGGTCAACCCTGAGGTGGAGTACGTGGATGTCAGGGTGGGAGACGAGACGTGGGTCGTCTCGCGACCTGCCGCGGAGAAGCTCGCATTGCAGATGGACGATGTCGAGGTCGTCTCGGCTGCGGACGGCGCTTCGCTGATGGGAAGGAGGTGCAAGGCGCCTCTTACGGGCAAGATGATACCCATATTCCCGTCGATCCTGTGCGATCCCGATGTGGGCACAGGCTTGGTGATGAGCGTGCCCTCCGACGCGCCTGTTGACTGGGTAGGCCTGGTAGAGCTCAGGAGGGACGCGGAGCTGAGGAGGATTTACAGCATAACGGATGAGATGGTCGACTCAGCGGCGCCAGTGGCGATAATCGAGACCCCGGGCTACGGGCCCATGCCTGCAGTAGAGGTGACTGACCGCTTGGGCATCGACTCGCTTGAGGACCCGCGGCTTGAGGATGCCACGAAGGAAGTGTACAAGACAGGATTTCACAAAGGCGCGATGAACAGCTCCTGCGGTGAATATGCGGGGTGGCAGGTCGAGCGCGCCAAAGACGCGATAAGGGAGCGCATGGTCGCTGATGGCGTCGCAGCGATGTTCTATGACCTGTCCGAGGAGGTCCTCTGCAGGTGCGGCAGCAGGGTGCTCGTGAAGAAGATACCAGACCAGTGGTTCATCGACTATGCCAACCCTGGACTGAAGGAGCGCTCGAAGGAACACGCCATCACAATGAACATACTCCCGAAGGAATACCACGACAATATACAGAACGTCCTCGAGTGGTACCGTGAGAGGGCGTGTGTCCGCCTCGGAAACTGGCTGGGGACGCGTTTCCCTCTGGACCAGAAGTGGATCATAGAGGCGATAGCGGACAGCACGCTGTACCCGATATACTACGTATTGTCCAAGTTCGCCAACGAGGGCATCATCCAACCAGAGGCGATGGGTGAGGAGTTCTTCGACCATGTCCTCCTTGGCAGAGGCGATGCTGAGGCGGTCGCTCGCTCGACTGGCATAGACGCGTCGGTGCTCGATACCATCAGGTCGGAGTTCGAGTACTGGTATCCCCTCGACATCAACCTGGGCGGCAAGGAGCACATGACCGTCCACTTCCCTGTCTTCCTCATGAACCACGTGGGAGTGCTCAGGCCGGAGCACTGGCCGAGGGGCATCATCGTAAATTGGTACATCACCGCCGTCGGCGGCAAGATATCGAAATCCAAGGGAGGCGCCCAGCCCATTCCAGACGCTGCGGAGAGGTTCGGCGTCGATGCCATGCGGCTGTTCTACGCGCACATAGCGTCCCTGTACGTGGACGTCGCCTGGGAGGACGAGAAGGTCGAGTCGTACAGAGACAGGGTCGACCGCCTCTGGGCGTTCTTCGAGGAGATGCGAGCCATCGATGGCGCCCTTGGGTCGGATGTGGACGAATGGCTTCGTGCGAGGATGCAGGGACGTCTCGCGAAAGCCCACGGATATATGGAATCGTATGATCTGAGGTCATACACGAACGAGGTGTTCTTCGAGATGCCTCAGGACCTGAAGTGGTATGTCCGAAGAGGCGGCTCGTCCAGAGAGGTGATCACCGAGGCACTCAAGCTGTGGACGCAGCTCATGGCCCCTGTGACCCCTCACGTCGCCGAGGAGATGTGGGAGCACCTTGGAGTGCCGCGGTTCGTTTCGAATTCGCGGCTGCCTGAAGCCGTCCTCACCAAAGGTACCGAGTCGGAGGAGGCGAAGGAGCGACTGCTGTCAACGCTCATCACGGATGTCTCCGAGATACTCAAGGTGACCTCCATCAAGCCGTCGAAGCTGATTCTGATGACCGCTCCATCCTGGAAGGTGGAGATGCAGGCAAAGGCCGCCTCAGGGAGCGAGCGGACGGTGGATATCGGCGCCCTGATAAAGGAATTCATGCCACTCGTCCCACCGGAGGCCAGGAAGGAGGCTCCAGCATTCGCGAAGACGCTCGCTGGGGAGATCAGCAGGATGTCGCAGGATGAGAGGGGGCGTGGCCTTGCCCGCATCGACGAACTCTCGGTCCTGAATGCGGCGAAGGGGTTCCTCGAGGACCAGTTCGGATGCGAAGTCCTTGTGTTCTCGGCCGACGACCCTGAGAGGACCGACCCGAAGAACAGGGCGAAGCAGGCGAAGCCAGGGCGGCCAGCCGTCTACGTCGAGTGAGCATCCCTATCCGCAGTCTACTTCTCGCCTTATCTGCTACGCCCATCGAATGTCTCAATCATGATAACGACGAGGCAAAGGATTAAAACCAGGCATAAGAGATATCAGACCCACTGGTTGGCACGATGAGGAGGCTCATTTCTATCGGAGTCATGGCTCTATTCGTAGCGCTTGTCATCGTAGTGCCAGGACTCAGCGTCTCCCAGGACGGCCACACTGCCGAGCCCGACCTACTCGTCGAGACGAAGATGAGAATGACGAGCGTGGGCGGCCTCGACGGCACTGGAAGCCTCAAGGTAACGGTAAGCGGCGAGCCAGCGCGAGAGATGAGGCAGTACATGCTCTCAGAGTTCGACAAGAGCATAAACATGTTGATAGAGGCCGAGGAGGCACAGGCTTTCCTGACATCGATCGCATCTGAGCTCGAAGGCCGCCCCTACTGGGGTGTCACACTCTCACCATCGACCAACTTCCAGAACATGAGCCTGACTGACGTCACTGGCAGCACGGACGGGCTCGTATCGCACAACATGAATTCCACCGACGCCTTGTCTTTCTGGATGGACTTCGATGGCCATGGCAAGGGCTTCTCCAAGCAGATATTCATCACTCAGACCGCGGCGGACACCATATGCGGCGCGATCCGCGACTGCACGGGCTACTCGTTCAACGGGTCTATGCGGATGGAGCATCGGACGGTCGCTTTCGGCTTCGGAAGCTTCACGGCTCCTGAGCTTATGAACGGGACGATGCAGGAGGTAAGAACCCCTGCGGGGGTCGTCGTCTGGTACACTTCAGAGTTCGACGTTGTGACGGCGAGCGCCACGGACGTGGAAACTGTCTCGTACAACCAGTTCTCACCGATAGACAACCAACAGATAGCGTTCATCATACTGCTGATCTGCACGATGATGATTGCAAGGATGCCCGTGCACAGCTTCGAGAAGTTCAAGAAACTCCATCCGAAACGATACAGGAAGTACGCCACCCCGAGACGATCGGTCAGCGCTTGTGCGGTGGCGCTTATCGCCGTCGTATGGGTCCTGTACGCCTTTCCCTTCCTGATGTGGTCCATCCTTGACGGTTTTGTGCTCTACTCGCTCTACTTCATACTGATCGGCCCGGTTGCCGTGATGGCACAATATACCGTCTCGCGGCACGTGTACGAACGATCAGCACTGGACATACCCGAGGACGTGGTCATAGAGGTCAAGCAGGCCATCGTGGCCCCTGAAGAGGCAGAGGCCCTTGGCTTATGCGCAGTCTGCTACAAGCCGATGGACCACATCGAAGAGGTCCACGTGTGTGAGGTGTGCCAGACCGAGATGCACATAGCCTGCGGAGACAAGGCACAGGCCTGCCCGACATGTGGGACGATACTATTCCCGCAGGACACACGGTCCATACAGTGCAAGGCCTGCGGGGAGTCGTTCCTGCACACTGGCAACGAGGACGCGTACTCCATCCAGTGCACCAGGTGTGGGGCGTTTCAGGAGGAGGTCGAGGCGGGCAAGAACTACCTCATCGTAGACAGCGACCCGCTGATGGCGTACCGTATGATGAAGGCCATGGGAGTATCCGGCCGGGCGGCGATGATAATCACTTCGGAGTTCCCGGGCAAGATCAGGGAGGCGCACGAGCTCGGAGAGGAGGTGGACGTACGCTGGTTCTCCGAGAGCACGACCGACATCGATAACGTCAACCCTCACGACCTCGAGGGCGATGCGATGGAGACTGCCTCGACGTTCCTCATGACAACGAAGCGAGCTGGCCTGATGATAGACGGTATCGACACCCTGATCGACATGAACGGATTCGACAAGGTCCTTGCGTATGTCCGTCGGCTGAACGACCTCGCGACCATCCACGGCTCGACGATACTGCTTCATACGGACAAGTCGGAGATGGACGAAGAGCAGTTCAAGGCGCTGACCGGCGAGTTCGACGAGATCCACGACTACTTGTGATCTTGCTTGTAGTCGCCGTCCCATCTTCTGTAGAGGCCATGTTCTATGCCCAGCTGGTCCATTATGCGTCCCACGACGAAGTCGACCATCTCGTCCACGCTCTCAGGTCGAGGGTAGAAAGCCGGGCACGCAGGCATTATCACAGCACCCGCCTCGGACAGCCTCAGGAGGTTCTGAAGATGTATCGTCGACAGCGGCATCTCCCTCGGCACAATGATCAGCCTTCGACGCTCCTTGAGCGCCACGGAGGCCACCCGGGTTACGAGGTTGTCCGCTATGCCGGAGGCGACCTTGGACATCGTCGACATGCTGCAAGGCACGATGACGAGCGCATCGAACCTGACGGAGCCCGATGACAGAGGGCTGAACAGGTTGTCGTTCTCCCAGTAGTCGTTCGCCTTGGAGGCGACCTCTTCCTTCGTGAGGCCAATCTCCCCCTCGCACATACTGGCCGCCTCCGAGGAGAGCACCGCCGTGGTGTTGCCTGGGAGGCATTCCAGGAGCCGCACGCCGTATCTGATGCCGGACGCGCCGGTGATGCCCACAATCACATGCACGGCGGCCCCAATCAGCGCCGTGACATAAAAGGTTTTGAGCACCGGCGCCATCCATCCTTCGTCAGGTGCCTGTGATATGGAGGCTGCCGCCAGCGGCGCATTTATATATAAGTAGCCGCTTATCCGCGATTTGTCGCTACTTTGGCGACTGTCCAGATTAGCCGACGTGTCACATGTCATTTGAGGTAGTTCGATGGCGACTGCTTACGATATACCCGCCGAGAAGCTTGTGCCCAAGTTAGCTGAGGAGCTCAAGAAGTTGGATACAGTGAAGGCGCCAGAATGGGCGATGTTCGTCAAGACCGGCAGACACCGGGAGAAGAGCCCCCTGGACGAGGGATGGTGGTATGTGAGGTCCGCTGCCGTCCTGAGAAAGGTCTACATCGACGGCCCCATAGGGACGACCAGGATCGCTGCCGCTTTCGGCGGCAAGGCCGACAGGGGCTCGAAGCCGAACAAGGCGGTCCGTGGGTCAAGGGCGATTGCCAGGATGACTATCCAGCAGCTCGAGAAGAGTCAGTTGATACAGAGGGACAAGGACGGAGGCAGGGTCGTCACCGGAAAAGGCCGCAAGCTCGTCGATAGTCTGTCGACGCAGCTGCTGAAGGAGATGGCGGTGCAGAACCCTGAACTCACGAAGTATCTCTGAGTGATGGGCATATGGCGAACGATGACGAGTTGGACGCGCTGAGACAGAAGAAACTGCAGGAGCTCCAGGTTAAGGCGCAGCAGGAAGCCATCTCACAGGAGCAGGCGAAGCAGGTCGAGGCGCAGAGGGCGATGGTGATGAGGCAGATACTCACGCCAGAGGCCCGGGAACGACTCGCCAACCTCAGGATGACACGACCAGATGCCGTCGAGCAGGTGGAGAACCAGCTGCTGATGCTCGTCCAGTCAGGACGCATATCGCAGCAGATCGACGACTACACCCTGAGACAGATACTGCGCAAAGTGATGCCCACGAAGAGGGAGATCAAGATCGAAAGGAGATGATGACGTTGTCCAAACACAAGCCGTTTGCCAGGAAGATAAGGCTCATGAAGGCCCTGAGGAGCAACAGACGAGTCCCCGCATGGGTGATGATGAGGACGAACAGGAGCTTCGTGCGCCATCCGAAGAGGAGGCACTGGCGCCGCAACAAGCTGAAGGTGTGAGGGATATACCATGGTTGAAGAGCTGGAGCGGGTTTTCACTATCCCTTTGACTGTCACGAAGCATGTGCCCAGGACGAAGCGTACGCCGAGGGCGATCAAGGAGATCAAGGACTACGTCAGAAAGCACATGGCGGAGAAGGACACGGGCGGCGAGGAAGACGAGTCGCTTAAGAAGGACGTCTGGATAGACAACAAGCTCAACGAGCTTCTGTGGACCAACGGCATAGAGAGCCCTCCGGGCAAGGTCCGCGTCAAAGCCATCCGGTTCGAGGACGGCCTCATCGAAGTCTCCCTCCCTGAGGAGTGAGTTCAGCGGAGCATGTCATATGCTTAGGCTGGGCGATGTCAATGGCAATCCCCACCTCGGGGTCTACTGCGCCGCAAGCGAGGATATCGCACTCGTTTCGGAGCCCGTGGACGAGGTCGTGGTCAACGACCTGAGGGAGACGCTCGGAGTGGAAGTCATACTTACCACCGTGGGCGGCTCAAGCGTCGTCGGGTCGCTCGTGTCCATGAATTCTAGCGGAGTGGTGATGTCGAACCTGGCTGAGGAGCAGGAGATCGCCAAGATGCCATCATCGCTCAACGTGGGATTCATGCCTGACAAGATCAACGCCGCAGGTAACAATATACTCGTCAACAACAAGGCGGCGTGCGTCCATCCGGCTGCAACGAAGGGTACGGTGAAGATGCTGGAGGAAGTCCTTGGCGTCGAGGTGCAGAAACGCTCCATTGCTGGAATAGACACTGTTGGATCTACCTGCATCGTTACGTCCAAAGGGCTGCTCTGCCACCCGCGCACCTCTGAGGACGAGCTCAAGTCCCTTTCGGAGCTGTTCCGGGTTCCTGCGACGCTTGCCACCCTGAACTACGGCACTCCTTATCTGGGAGCGTGTGCGGTGGCAAACAGCAAGGGCGCCTATGTGGGGGCTCGGTCCACGCCTATAGAGCTGGGAAGGGTCGAGGACGGCCTGGGCCTGTACTAGGCTCGAACAGTCATTCTGAGAATACCCAGACATCGGTCCCTGATTCCGGCATGTCGTCACGGGAGAAATCGACTTCATTGCCGACCTTCACGACGCGGTCACCGCTGACAAGCTTCAGGAAGTCTCCGATAGGTCGTATAGAAAGCGAAAGGCCAGGGGTTCTATAGTGCATTGGCACGGCAATCCTCGGCTTGAGCAGTTCCATGACTTTGAGCGCGGCTTCAGGGCCAATGGTGAATACATCACCAACGGGCAGGAACAACACGTCGATGCCCGTGAGCCTATCTGCCTGCAGGTCGTCGGGGACATGCCCAAGATCGCCCAAATGACAGAAGGTCACGCCGTCGAGTTCGAACTTGAACAATGTGACGTCTCCGCGCTTCGCCCCTCCTTGGTCATCATGAGCGGCTTCGACGCCCTCGACGCGGACACCCTTCTCGACAGTCATTACGGGCTTATCGATCACCGTTGAATCGGGACCTCTAACCACGCGCGAGCAGTTGTGGTCGAAATGATCGTGAGACACCAGCACGACATCGGCAGTAGCTCTCGGCGGCCTGATCCCTATCGACTTACCATCATGGGGGTCGGTAACAACGACTGAGCTTCCGGCGATTTCGAAACACGCGTGGCCATGCCATCTGATACGCAACTGATTCCGCCCCCTGTTGCGCTAATCGCAACACCTGTACTTAACACAGACGACTGACGCCCGGCGCGGGTTGGACGACATTGGCAGATGAAACAACTCTAGAAAACACTCGTCGATGGTCCAGCACTCGCATGACCTATTGCTTCACCTTTCGGACGACGCGGGTCTTTCTCTTTGGCACATCGGGCTCGGGCTCAGGATCTGCGTGCACGGGCGCGTTCGCATCGGTCTTGACGCGCCTGACCGTCCTCTGCCGGGGTGGCGGCTCCTCTCTCGGTTCGCTCACAGGCGGTGCTGCGCGGGCGGGCTGAGGCGCTTCCTTGACGCTTCTGACCCTCCTGACCTTCGGGGCTTCCGGAGCAGGCGCCATCTGCCCGACGGGCTCTTCCTCCCTGACGGGTGGTGTCGGCCTTTCCTCGACCTGCTCCTCGGTCTCGACCTCCTCATCCAATGCTTCCGGCTCTTCGATATCGATTGATTCCTCAGATGCCGGGGTCGATGACTCAATGCGTTCGCCGACCGTGCTCCTTAGCGTGGACTCTATCATGTGATTGACGGTGCCTGGCTCGTACCTCTGCTTCTCCAGCATGAGGTCTCGCTCGAGCTTCTCGATCTGCAGGATCCACTCGTCCTCCTCGTTGAAGTCCCACCCACAGAACTCGCAGACCATGGCCTGCTCCGTAACTCCGAGCCCACAGCTTGGGCACTCTTTCTTGGGCTCGGCCCGCTCCGATTTCTTGGCCATCGTAGTGAGTATTCAGTGGTTGTTATATAACTTTTTGTAGCCGAATGAAAGATGACTGGTCAGTATACGACAGCGATGGTAAAATAGACCTGTAAGCCATTATCTTGACCCGAAATGAAGATATTGGTGTTATGCGTCGACAGGGATGACGACCTCGGGACGAAGACTGGCATCAGCGGTCCTGTGATAGGGCGTGAGGAGAATCTGAAGGCGAGCGTAGCCCTCGGCCTGGCAGACCCGGAAGAGGTGGATGCAAACACGATACTGTCGGGTATCCAGCTCTATGACAGCCTCATCAAGAGAGGGATGGAGGCGGAGGTGGCAACCATCTCAGGGGACACCCATGTCGGCTTCCAGTCGGACCTCATCCTGACAACGCAACTCGAGAACGTCCTCGAAGTGGTCAAGCCCGACCGTGCTATCCTGGTGAGCGACGGTGCGGAGGACGAGGCGATATACCCTGTCATATCCTCGCGTGTGAAGATCGACTCGGTCAAGCGCGTCTACGTAAAGCAGAGCAGGAGCATAGAAGGCACATACTACATGATCGTCCGGACCCTGCAGGACGAGAAGATGAGGAGGAGATGGATCGTCCCCCTCTCACTGGTGCTCATCATATGGGGGCTCATCTCCGTGGTAGTCAAGCTCGTCCAGTTCCAGGAGGGAGACTACAGGGATATCGGCATTATATCTCAGATGGCATTCGGCGTCATAGGCGTCGTCATCGGACTTTACCTGGTGGGTTGGGCGTATAGATGGGCTGAGAGGACCAGCGAGCGTCTGGACAGGCTCAAACGGTCGATCAGACAGGGCAGCCTTGCCATACCGTTCGCTATCGTCGGCCTGGTCCTGGCAGTCGTCGGCATACTCATAGGATACGACATGGCGCTGACTTACAACGAGGGTCTGCTCCCGCATGAGCGAAGCCTCGCGATATCGATATTGGTGTTCGTGTCGGGCTGCGTGTGGTTCATCGTGTTCGGGGTTTTCGCATACGAATCTGGTAAGTCGGTCAATGCATTCCTCCAGACGGGCAGGATAAAATGGTCATTCATCGTGATGATGGTCTCGGTGCTGGCTACGGGGTTCATCATCCAGGGTTCTGTGGACGCCCTGGAATACTTCCTC
>JBFEPA010000026.1:0-12248 GCA_041550275.1 Thermoplasmata archaeon
GCGATGAATCCGGCACGGTGGTCAAGGTCGGCGAACTGTTCAGGTACGAGGACCTTTCGATGCTGACGAGCGAGGTGTATGCTGGGAACATCGTAATCCTTGATTTCACATCGATCGCCAATGACGACCTGACGATGAAGCGGATCACATCCGAACTGAAGAACGTCGCACGGGACGTGAACGGCGATTTGGCCGGGGTCGGCAAGAACCTGCTGATGGCCACTCCGCAGGGTGTGAAGATCGACCGGAACAAGATCAAAGGTGGCTTTTAAGCGCCGCCTGACCGGGGTCGTCATCTATTGAACCCCCAGCGGAAGCTCTATGCATAAGCTATCTTGATGATGTGCAAGCGATGCCCGGAGAGCATGTGGTCTTCCGGTGAGGGGTCACTCAGCGATGGGCGGGGTGGCCATGAACTGTCCGTCCCTGAAGAGCAGCGTCAGATACCCATGGTGTATCTTCGAGTGTCGCATCTTCACGGCCCTGATCCTCAGCTGCACGTCCGATTCGCCGACATCGACGAACTTGAGCAGCAGCGTTCCGTCTGCGAGGTAGTCCTCGTTGAACGGTCCGAAGGCGCTGCCGTTCTGCTGAGTCTCCGATATGAGGAATGTCGTGACGCCGAGCCTCTTGAGGAACCCGAAGAAGTGGAACAGTTCCTGTCTTGGGCTTTGTATATGGGTGAGGGAGTACACGGCCGTGAGCGAGTCGATCACGATCACTTCCACGCCTTCGTTCTCAACCTTCTTTCGCAGGTACTCCTTCAGTATCTTGAACCAGTCCCTGCCGATGTCGGCGTCCGTGTGCTCCAGGCGGAGCTTGCCTATGTCGACTATGAAGAACTTGTTCTCGTCTATAGTGCCGAAGCCGAGCCGGTCCATGCACTCCAAGAGGCTGTCCTTGCTCTCTTCGATGCTGACGTAGAGCACGTTCATGCTCCTCTTGGTGACGTTGTTGTACAGCAGGTTCAAGGCGATTGACGACTTCATCGTCCCTGGCGTGCCTGCCAGGAGGACGACGTGGCCCTTTCGGATGCCTCCACCTATCTTGTTGTCGAAGCCATCGATATACGTGAGTATCCTGTCTTCACTGGGTGCTGCACTGGACTGCAAGGGGGAGTCCTCCTAATGACATCACATCAATCATATGGAGTCTTAAAAGTATTTGCACCGAACTGAGAAATCCCGCCTCGGTCCCGTTCCCAACCTTTTTCTATTAGGAGTTCGCCGCGCCGACGGCATGGGAAGATAGCCGTGTGGTCTTCCTACCCGGTGAAAGATTATATGCGGCAACGCTCTCTCATGCGGTCGTGGAAGGATACAAGGTCATCAGGGATTCCGTCCATGGGAGCGTACGCGTGGACTCGCAGTTCCTGCCGTTGATCGAGTCGAACGAGCTGCAGCGGTTGCATGGAGTGCATCAGCTTGGCCTGGCGAACCTCGTATATCCAGGTGCCAACCACACGCGCCTCGAGCATTCCCTCGGTGCATTCTCCTTGGCCGACCGTATGTGCGCCTCCCTGCGCATCAACGAGGACGAGACGTCCATCGTCAAGTGCGCGGCCCTTCTCCACGACATAGGCCATCTCCCTTACTCCCACACATTCGAGATGGTCCTCCACGAGCAGTTCGGGATCGATCATGTTGAGATATCCAAGCGGCTCGTCACGGGGCATGATACGGTGGTCTCGGACGAGGAGAGCGCCGTCCTTGGCGGCAAGCTCCGTGTCGTGGACGCCTTGGAGCAGCAGGGTATCGACCCTGGAGCGGTCTCTGCCCTCCTGACTGGCGCTACGAAAGAGGGTGACGAGCAGAAGACGCTCAATGAGTGCCGCGGGCAGGTGCATTTCAACGACAGGAGGTACCTCGGCCAGATGATATGCGGCCCGGTCGATGTTGACCAGCTAGACTATCTGATGCGGGATGCCCACTACACCGGCGTTGCCTACGGAGTGATAGACCTGGACCGTCTCTTGGATACGGTCAGGGTATTCAACGGCGACCTTGTCGTCGAGAAAGGCGGTGTGAGTGCAGTCGAGGGCATGCTGGTCGCGAGGGCGCTTATGTTCTCAACGGTGTACTACCACAAGACGGTAAGGATTGCGGAGCTCATGCTCGCAAAGGCCGTCGAGATGTTGGACTCTGGCGATATTGAGGCGGTATTCAAGATGACCGACTCGAGCCTCCTTTCGCACCTGGTGGCACAGGGTGGGTACTCTCGTGAGGTCGCCACGAGGATCAAGTACCGCCGTCTATTCAAGAAGGCCTTCGCGATCGCTGCCCAGGATGTGGAGGAAGGCCAGTGGGACGCGGTGGAGGCGATAGGGGATTTCAGGACGCGGAGACGGCTGGAGGAGGACATCGCAGCGAAGGCAGGCATAGACCCTGGCCAAGTGGTCATTGACATACCCTCTCACGAGCTGCCGATATCCGAACCCAGGATGTCTCTTATGGACATTCGCATAGTGGATGGTGACAGGGTACGTCTGCTGCCGCGCGTGAGCTCCATAACGCAATCGTTGGTTAGCAGGCGGGTGTACGACTGGGCCGTCATGGTGGCTTGCCCTGCAGACTGCACGGAGCGGGTTGCACGGGCCGCTCAGAAGCTCATCGCAGTGTGAGCCGGCCTCATCCCTTCATGACACCCATCGGCCGAAGCCTTGCGACCAACCTCGAGATGCCGGCTCCATGGGCGATGCCGACCACATCGTCGACATCCTTGTACGCACCAGGCGCCTCCTCGACAATGCCGTCCTTGGAGGCGGCGCGGACATAGATGCCGTCCCGTCGGAGGGCGGATACGACTTCGTTCACCGAGAAACGCTTCGTTGCTGCGGTCCTCGACATCTGTCTTCCAGCGCCGTGACATGTTGATCCGAATGTCTCAGCCATCGCGCCAGCTGTGCCTACGAGAACATAGCTCGCACTGCCCATATCTCCGGGTATCAGCACGGGCTGGCCAACTGAGCGGTACTTCGCAGGCACTTCCTCCCTTGACGAGTCGAACGCCCTCGTCGCGCCCTTTCTATGAACATAGACCGTTGTCCTCCGGCCGTCGATGACGTGCTCCTCGACTTTGCAGATGTTGTGCGCCACATCATAGACGAGGTCCATGCCGATGTCCTCAGCGGCCTCGCCCAGGGTCTCCTCGAACGACTCTCTGAGCCAGTGCAGCATGAGCTGTCTGTTGGCCCATGCGTAGTTCGCAGCCGCGCTCATCGCTGCATAGCAGTCGCGCCCCTCCGATGAGTTGACTGGTGCACATGCCAGCTGCCTGTCTGGAACGGCAATCTTGTACTTCCTGAGTGCGTCTTCCATCACCCGGATGTAGTCGGTGGCGATCTGATGGCCGCAGCCTCTCGAGCCCGAATGGATGCTTATCGTTACCTGTCCCTCTTGCTCAATGCCAAAGGCCTTGGCCGCGTCCTCGTCGAATATCTTGTCAACCTTTTGTATCTCTAGGAAATGGTTTCCGCCACCAAGGGTGCCCAGCTGGGGGGCCCCTCTTTGCTTGGCTTTCTGGCCGACCTTCGAGGAATCGGCGGTCTTCATGCATCCACCCTCCTCGCAGGCGACTATGTCGTTCGCCCAGCCGTAACCCCGGGAGACCGCCCATCCAGCTCCACCCTCCAGAACATCGTTTATCTCAGCCTGTGTCAGCCTCAGCTTGCCCTTCTCGCCGACTCCGGAGGGCACATTGTCGAACACGGCATCGATCAGCTCCTTGATGCGATGCTCGATATCCTTCACGACCAGGTTGGTTCGCACCAGCCTCACGCCACAGTTCACATCGTATCCTATCCCGCCGGGAGAGATGACGCCTTCCTCCGCGTCAAAAGCAGCGACGCCACCGATCGGGAATCCGTAGCCCCAGTGTATGTCGGGCATCGCGTATGATTTGCCTACTATGCCTGGAAGGCAGGCGACATTGGCTGCCTGCTCAGGGGCGTTGTCACGCTTGATCGCCTCTGCCATTTTGTCGTCCGCGAAGATGACTGCATCCGTGTGCATGCACGGTTTGAAGGACCTCGGTATCTGGTATCTGAAATCGTCGAGCTTCTCCAGCGGCCCTCTCCAACTCATGCCTGCATCACCGCTCCTTCCCAGGCCGGCGAGCGTATATTAATGTTGTCGGCTGATGGTTGGCGGTAGCGAATCCCATGACCAGCGGCCTCGCGGGCGCACGTTGACCCTCAAGTGGCTGCGAATCGTCAGACAGCAATGTCGGACACTACTATTCCGTCTTAACGACGGAATAACGCCAATCTGGATATGAGGCCAGATATTTATATACAGCTTGAATGCTATATCTATCCCTCAATGAGTCAGGCGCCGTTTGCATTTGTCACACGCAAGTGTCTGACATCGTTCCCCCTCCAAAGAGGTGTTTGAGGTTTGAAGACGGAATCCGTGTACTGCCCTCTATGTGGCAACAAGGTTTCTCCCGATGCTGAACGGTGTCCATTCTGCTCGACTCGGCTTGAGACCGTCCTAACGAGGAGGGAGCTGGACAAAGTCATAGAGCGTCGGCTCATGCAGCGTCTCCAGACCGAGCAGGCCAAGGAAGAGTTCAAGGCGGCAGCGACTCCGACGATCGACCTGCCTGATGTCAAGTTGTCATGTCCATCCTGCGGCATGAACCTCGAGACGGGCATGGCCAAATGCCCACGTTGCGGAGTCCCTGTAGTCACGGCCGACGAGACTATGGAATGCCCGGAGTGCGGCTCTGCCGTTGCACCAGGCGCTTCGAAGTGCCCCAGCTGCGGTGTCGAGTTCGATGCCGCCAAACCAGAGGCGCCGGAGCCGTTGCTGATGGCATTGGAGGAGCCTGAACCGCCTGAACCGGAGCCCGAGGAAGAGCCCGAAACGGCCACGCCTCCATCTGGACTAGTGACTGCGGGCCCGGTGGAATCGCGCGTCGCCGAGCGCGGGTTGACTAACGGCAGAGGCGCTGTGAACGGGACGGGTCTCGTGAACGGCACAGGGATGGTTAACGGCACAGGTATGATCAATGGCACCGGCATGATCAACGGCACAGGGATGATCAACGGAACGAGAGGCGATCGACCCGCCGGCCGGCCGAGCGGTCGTCGGTTCTCAGCTGTCACACGATGGCCGTTTCTCGCGGTTCTGGTGGCCGTGCTGATAATCATCCCGACATTCATCTACTTCGCGTACTACACAGAGTCGGGAGCGTTTACCGTCGACGGTGACTTCTCCGACTGGTCCGATGTCGAAATGTACAGTGTAAGGGTGTCCGCATCGTCAGCTTCAACCATCGACGTCGAGGAGTGGACCGCGATGGCGGACGCGAATGACCTGTACCTGTACGTCAAGACACGGGGCGACATCATGAGCACAGCGGTGGTCGACAGCTTCTTCCTTTTCGTCGATGCTGATGGCTCGTCGTCGACGGGTTATACGGTCGGTTCGCTTGGAGCCGACTATCTAATCGAGCTTGACGGCTGGGACGACTCGGTTCAATCCACCTCGCTGATGAGCTACGATGTCAACGGCAACGACAGGAACTGGAACGAGTGGGTCAACATAGGCTCCGTGTCGCATCGCGTGGATGGCGATCGAATGGAGGCCAAGGCGGTCCTCCCAGGAGGCATAGGGCCATCGGCGAAGTTCATCCTGATATCCCAGGACCAGCTTGAGAACCGCTCCGTCAGCTACGAGACGCCCGCCGAGGGCGGGCTGCTTATAATCGAACAGGTGTCGCTCGTTCCGTCCAATGGCATACTCTCGAACTCCTCGGATGTCTCCATCATGAGGCTCCGACTTAGTTGCCAGGGAGCCGAGGGCACGGTGGATTCCATATCATTGAGCAAGACCGCGGTAGTGCTGTCGCCGTCCGTGGCCGACGGGGTTTCCCTCGACCCCGGCGTTGCGCCTCTGCCGATAGATGTCATTGCAGACCTCAGCGTTGTGGACACGGGCGAATTCTACTCCGTAGCTGTCATCGCCGACGACATCGAATCGTCGTTCTCCCACGTGGAGGTCGTTGGCGAGGGTGCGCGTGGCTATGTCGGCGCCGCTCCGGCTGGTATTCAGATAGATGGGGCTTTCGCCGATTGGGCCACCCTCATCGTGCCTGACGTGGATATCGCCACGGTGGACAATCCGAACATAGACATCGAAGCGATCGGGTCGACGAACGATGCGCAGTCGTCGTTCTTCTATGTCAGCGTTGAGGGCGAGATCTGCACTGGTGCCTACATCCCTGCATTGAAGAGCAAGCCCACGGGCACTAGCGGCGGTGGCGCCCCCGTTACGCCCACTCGGAAGACGGGCGAGGATTTCCTGAGGATATACATCGATTCCGACATAACCGCAAGCACAGGATACGCGGTCTCACTCGGCTCGAAAGTCATCGGCGCCGATTTCATGATAGAGGTCATCGGCCAGTACGGAGAGGTCGAGTCGTCGTCACTTTACAGCTACGCCACCGGTGCATGGCAGGCGGTCGTGATCACTTCTTTGGTCATCGGCAAGGATCTTCAGCGGATTGAGATCGGCCTGCCAACGGGTGCCATCGACGGGGACGACGCCCTGGACTTCATCATCGAGACGACGGACTGGAAGGGCAGGTCGGACGCCGCTTCCCTGGATGATGCCTTCATGGCGTCATCTATGGCCGACCTTCGCGCTTGGCCGGTAGACTCAGTTTCAATCCCTATCGATGCAACTGCCGCGTCTAACCAGCGGAAGGTCTTCTACGACGGTGTCAACTTCTGGAGCATCTACTCGGACGGTACGAACACCATGTGCCGCTACAGCAGCGACGGTGGCGAGACTTGGACTAACAACGGCGAAAACGGTGGCAGGGTGTTCGATTCAGCCGGAGTTGAAGAGGCCTCGCTATGGTATAACTCGACATTGAACAAGGTCTATGTCATCGGGGATACCTCAACTGAAAGCGGCATCGCGTACGTGATAAACGGAACGGTCACCAGCGGACCCACGCCGCAGATATCATGGGACACTGAGTGCACCCTGGAGGTGTCTGCGTCATATGACACTGCAGGCAAGAACACCTTCATATGCATGAACAACACGGGCACACTTTGGGCGCTTTCGAGTTCGAATGTGAGCACAGCGCAGGTACAGTTCCAGATGAAAGCCTTCTGCAGCCTCGGAAGATACACAAACAGCCAGTGGGGCTCGGCGTACAATCTGATCTCTCCCACTCCTCATTCGGAGGAGATGTTCGGCGTCATCCTGCCTGGTGCAACGGGCACTGGTGTAGATGTCTTCGCCGTCATATCGTACGAGGGCAATGTGAGGTACGCTCGCTTCAACGGAGACTCCTGGTCTGGTGGGTCGACGATGATATACGAAGCCGGCCTGAGCACGGAAAACACGCTCTACGCTCCCGCGTCCGTTGTAGTCGGCAACGATGGTTACGTCCATGTTCTTTACGGGACAGGCGATACTTTCGGCCCGAACTGGCGCGGTGCCATCAACTACACCAATTTCGACGGTTCGTCTTGGTCCGCGCCCGAGCAGATCGGGGACGGCAGCACCTACTGCAACCGATTCCCGACATTGTCGCTGGACGAGGAGACGGGTAACATCTTCGCGATGTGGATACAGAACACGGCCACGGATGTGCTGCAGGTGCGGAAGCGTGTCGACACGACGTGGTCAACAGTGACGATATCGTCCAGCTCGTACGACAAGACTTACCTGACTTCGATATACTCGGCACCGAACGAAACGACGGTCTGCATGCTGTGGACACAGGATACCTCCGGTACCTATGAGGTGATATTCGAGAAGATACCTGAGTTCTCGGATGTGGTGCTCCCGGTCGTGTTGACCATCATCGTGTTCGCAGTCTACCGCGTCAGACTGCGGAATGGCCGTCGCGACGGTGATGACGGCGACGGCGAATGAGCAGAGGTATCATCTGCCAGATTCCACAATTTATATAACAGTTAGAACATCCTGTCTACATCATGGCGGAAGGGCAGAAGGATATCTTCCTCAGCTGCTTCAAGTGCGGCCGCATCGTGAGGGCTTGTGATTCTGAATGCCCGAGATGCGGCCTGCAATTCGGCCCTGGCACGCTCTTCGAATGCCCTTTCTGCTCGGGGTTGGTATGGCGCAACGCCTCCAAGTGCTCGACCTGCGGCATTGACCTTACGGAGTTCTCGAACGGCGTTGAGAAGACGTTTGCAGGGTTCGACATGGACGAGTTCGTGGAGAATATAATCAACACTGAGCTCGAACAGTTGAAGTCGTCCACGAGAAGAGTTGCATGCCCCGGATGCGGGCTCATGATACGCGGAGACGAGGAGAAGTGCCCGCGGTGCGATCTGCCTCTCTCAGAGGTGAGCGTCATCTGCCCCGTATGCGGCGAGAAGATGCAGTTCGATGCCAAGTCATGTCCCAATTGCAGGGCGGAGTTCGAGGACCAGGTGGAGATACCGGAGGAGGCTGCCCCGTCCGATGAACTACCAGGTGAGATGGACGCCATGCCGGATGAGCCCGTCGAAGGCCTTGCCAAGGTCGAGAAGTCTCCTCGAGCGTCGAAGACGAAGAAGAAGCCTGCTGAGGCGAAACCAGCGAAGAAGTCCTCTAAGAAGCCCGCCAAGAAGCCAGCGAAGAAGCCCGCCTCGACCAAGACTAAATCAGCGTCAACCAGGAAGTCAACTTCCAGAGCGAAGAACGCCAAGGACGCGAAGGCAAAGAAGGCTTCGAAGTCCAGCGGCAAGAAGAAACCAGCTGCCAAGGGCGGCAGGAAGAAATGACCCTGATTCTGTCCACACGATATCATCGATGATGGCTGGCAGCAACCAATTAAATACCCGCAGTCTAATCTTAGAATCATGGCGCAGGACTCTCTGCCTGTGTTTGTTATAGCCTGCGTGGAATGTGGAAAGACCGTCTCAGGCAATGAGGAGAAGTGCCCGCGCTGTGGAGCCTCGTTTGCGGGCGTTGATTTTGAGTGCCCCTTCTGCGGCGAGCATGTGTCCATCAGCGAGCGCAAGTGCGGGTCGTGTGGCACGGAGTTCGAGGTATTCGCCGAGGACGTCGCGGAGGCTTCAGCCATATCACTGGACAGCGAATCCGAATCCTTGGTTCTCGCTCCACCGTCAGGATCTGAGGAGATAGCGTACGAGTGTCCTGCCTGCGGCAAGCCCGTCGCGGAGTCGGACGACGCGTGCCCGCACTGCGGAGCAAGATTCACGGAGTGAATGTCTGAGCCTCAGAGAGGTGATGGGGCCGGGACCGGGAATCGAACCCGGGTCAGGGGATCCACAGTCCCCAAGGATACCATTACCCCACCCCGGCCATTTCGAGTCCTCCATTGTCTATCCCTAAATAAACCTTGCCGCATGGCGACGATGCGCATGGCGCGCTGAGCAATGCGTTAGTCCGGGCACTTTCAGACACCTCCCAGAACAACGCAGTTCTATGTCTGTCGTATACGTTTGATGTATGGCATGCGGGCGAGATAATCAAGGCGCGGCTAGGCCTACATGCAGTCAATGCGGCGCTCCTGTAACGAATCTATCAGGCTGTATGACCTGTATTGCATGCGGCGAATCGAGGTGCGAAGGCATACTTCATGCGATCGGTGAGCGCAGTGTTGAGCTCCACCAGAACGTTCAAAAGCCTTAAGATGGTGTGTTCGGTTCATGAGTGCGGTGATTCAGCTGAAGCGGGACATCATATCCGTTTTGGACATGAGAGATGACCTTGGGTCGATTCTCGAAAAGGCGTTGAAAGTCAAGAAAGAACCTCCGAAGGGCAGGCGCCCTGAGCCGTTGAAGCGCAAGGTGCTAGCCATGGTATTCGAGAAGCCAAGCTTGAGAACAAGGGTCTCTTTCGAAGTCGGCGTCGCACAGCTCGGCGGGACTGCATTGTATATCGGACCTGACGAGGTGCAGATGGGTAAGAGAGAGTCTGTGGCGGACGTCGCCAGAGTCCTCAGCGGCTATGCGAACGGCATCATGTACAGAGCTTTCAGCAACGAGGTCATGCGTGAGCTGGCGAAGCATGCGACGATACCGGTCATAAACGGGCTCGACGATATGGAACACCCGTGCCAGTGCGCGGCGGATCTACTGACCATCCTCGAGAAGAAGGACACGCTGAAAGGGTTGCAGCTGACATATGTCGGCGACGGCAACAATGTCTGCAACTCCTTGCTTCTGGGTTGTGCGATTACTGGAGTCAACATGCGGGCCGCGACACCCAAGGCCCACGCCCCAAACGCGGATATCCTGGCGAATGCACAGGCTATAGCCCAGGAGACGGGGTGCGTGGTCGAGGTCATGTCGAACCCATTCGAGGCAGCAGAGGGTGCTGATGTGATCTATACCGACACTTGGGTGTCCATGGGACAGGAGTCAGAGAAGGAGGAGCGTGAGAGGACTTTCCTGCCCTATCAGGTCAATGCCAAGCTCGCGGAAAAGGCCAAGAGTGACTGGATATTCATGCACTGTCTTCCGGCCCACAGAGGTTTCGAAGTCTCCGAAGAGGTCATGGACGGCCCGCACAGCGTGGTGTTCGACCAGGCGGAGAACCGCTTGCACGCGCAGAAAGCCATCCTTGCAGCGGTACTCTAACGGCCCAGTTGTGCTCCGACGAGCTCGTCGAGGGCTCTCAGGAACTCATCCTTCATAGCCGAGGGTATAGTGGCACCAGCAGCGATGTTGTGTCCACCCCCGACGCCCCCGACTTTCTCTGCCACCTCTCGCATGGCCACTGACAGGTCCATACCCTTTGAGACGAGCTCCTGGGTTCCCCTTGATGACACCTTCACCATCTCGATGTCGCTCGGCTCAATGGAATCCGCGAAGGCAATCATAGGCGCAGTTCTGTCGACACTGTTGCCGCCAAGCAGCATGCCGGCAACCGTACCGACTATCGTCTCCTCGATCTCATCTTCGGCGTCGAAGTACTGGATATGCCTCATCCTCGTTATGCCCTTAGCCTTTGCGACGTCCAGCGCTGCTCTGAGCGCGGAGCGGTGGTCCCTCAGCAGCGAGTACCCTTCGCGGAGGGCATCTTCTCTGTCACCGGCGCATATGCGCATGCCTATCTCCGCGCGGCCGTGTCTTCCGCAGGCGTTGAGCAGCGTGGCGAATTCCTTGACATCGCGTACGGGCGATCCACGCTCCTCGTTGACAATGGTGTACGCCTCTCCCGTGAGTCTGTCGATGGTGGCTTCCTTGCGTCCACAGGATGCCAGGTGTCCTCTCAACGCCTCGATAGTCTTGAGCCTCTCCTCCTCAGAGAACGAGGCCCATGTGCGCCATATCTCCCCTTCCTTCAGCTCTATACCGAGTCCCAGCAGAAAGCTGATCGATTCCTGCTCCCTTCCAGTTATGTGCGGGAGATATGGGTCGCTGGAGTACTCGAGCATCTTGAAGACCGGTCTGGTCTCCCTGCCGAAGTACCTTATGTCATCCGTGACTTCGACGAGGCAGCGCTCCGTCGCCAGTGCAAGTATCGCTCTGTTCAATCCCTCGAGCCTCCTCGTCTTCTGGTCCTGGAGGTCGCCGACGCTGCCTACCACCGCGAGGGGTGATAGGTCCGCGTTGTCATCCGTCACGGCCATGGACGCGATGAATGTCGCACCCGCACCGCTGAGGTCACTTGCGCCCGAGATGCCATGCAGATGCGGGTTCACGTGCGCAACACGGCCGAAATCAGATAGTTGCAGCTGGCCTGCCATCTTCGTCTGCGGTGCGGCCGGGTCCGGTCGGTGGTGGTCGGTGACCACTGCGGGGATTCCCTGAAGCTTGGAGATCGACCCGCTCCCGAGGTCCGTCAGCCATACGAGGTCTGCCCCATCGTCCCTCAGTGATGCGACGGCCCTGTCGTCCAACTTCTTGAAGAACCTGGTACGGAATTGAATCCCCAATCGCCTCAGCGTCTCCCCGGCGACGGCCGCTGCGGATATGCCGTCCGCGTCGATGTGGGTCGCTATGACGACGTCCGAAGCCTGGCGTATGCGTTCTGCAGCCTCCATGGCTGCCTCCGTCATCGCAGTCGGTATCGCCTCCAGGAAATGCTGCGCTTCGTCTGTCATAGGACCACCATGCCTATGAGTGCGAGTGAGGCTATGAGTAGGATTGCCAGTCCGATCATCGTGATGTACTTCGCCGACTTGTCCACAAGGAATATGAACAGGGCGAACCCGACTGCCACGAGCAGTACTCCGAGAAGTGCGTCCATCCCATCAGCCCATACCAAGCTATTGATATCAATGTTTTGCGGCGACCCGCC